>CAMWUR010000053.1 GCA_947177485.1 uncultured Helicobacter sp. | reverse complement strand
GCAACGCACATTTAAAAAGCGTGCAGGGGTTTGGGGGTGTTAGGGGGATAAGGGGGCTGCTTCGCAATTAAGCCCCCTTATCCCCCTTAGAAGAAAAACGCCGAGATTGGAATCGCGAGTCAATATGAAAGCTAGACAAAGAGATATTTCGCTTCGCTCAACATGACAATATGGAATCTTATTCAAAATCTACTATCCATCATTGCGAGCGCGAGCATTGCAATTAACAACATTGGGTAACCCAAAATCATTGATTGCCATGTATTCTAATGGACGCTCGCAATGACGAATGGAATCCCAACATAACTCTCCACACAAAATACAAACAAACCCCCAAAAGATAGCTTTTTGATAGTGATTGTAAGAATAAAACTAGGAAGTCATGATTTTAATCAATGCCATAAAATAGGCATTATCAAGCGTGATTCATTTTTGCATGCATGATTTCAAAAAAGCTTGACATAATCTTGACATTTAAGATGTAATATTTCCTATTCATTTTTAGGAGAATGCCATGAAAAAAATCATCTGGATTGCCTGTGTCTGTTCGCTTGGTGCTGCAACATTCAATCAAGAAATGCAAGCTTATATTGAAAGCTTAAAAACCGAAGCAAAAAGCCATGATTCTGGGTTTGTGGATTTTAGTGCAAGCGAGGGGCAAAGAATCTTCACGACCAAAAACATCGGCAGAGACAATCAAAGCCTTTCATGTGAAAGCTGCCATGGTAGCAATCTGCAACAAAATGGGCGCAATGTGTTTACGGGCAAAGTTTTGCCACCTCTTGCGCCAAGCGCGAATGCAGAAAGTCTCCGCGACCCAAAACAAGTGCAAAAATGGCTCAAGCGCAATTTCAAAGATGTCTATCTCCGTGAGGGTAGCGCGAAAGAAAAGGGCGATGTGCTCTATTATATCCTCACAAAATAGGAGCAGGGTATGAAACGTTTTCTTTTGTTTCTTGCCATTGGTTTGGGGTATGCCGAGCCTGTTTTTATCGAAGTGGCACAAAATGACCCACAATTCTCGATGTTTGAGCGCAAGAGTAGCGGGCGCGAGATTGCACCTGTTGATAATGCACTCTACAAAAAAGAATGCGCAAGCTGTCATTTTGGCTATCAGCCCGGGCTTTTGCCTGCACAATCATGGACGTATATCATGCAGAATCTCGAGAAGCATTATGGTGTCGATGCGAGCATTGACGAAGAAGACCGCGTTGCCATTACCGAATATGTCCTTGCAAACTCGAGCGAAAAGGCAGCGGCGATGTATCGCCGTAGCGCGAAGCTGACAAGCTCAATGCAGCCCGGCGTGCTGTATTTGTCGATTACCGAGATTCCATATCATATTAAAAAACATCGTAAAATTGATAAACATCTGATTACCCAAAAAGAGGTGGGCAGCCTCGCACGATGTGCAGCATGCCACACAAGCGCCGATGATGGCATATACAAAAAGCGCTATGTCAAGATTCCAAACTATGGTGCATGGCGTGATTGAGAGCTATGTTTGGAGCTTTTTCAATCGCTTTATCCATGTTGTGCTCATTGTTAGCTTCATTCTTGCCTATTGTCTGGACGATTTCCTAGCAATCCACATATTCTTTGGCATGCTCTTTGCCACAGCGGTTGTGTTACGTATTGTCTGGGGGTTTGTGGGGACAAAGCATTCCCGCTTTGTCGATTTCCCCTATCGCGGAGTTTGGGGCTATCTTGCTTCTGTCTTTGGGACAAAAACGCGTTTTGTGGGGCACAACCCCGCGAGCAGCTGGGCAATCTTGCTCATGCTCTTTCTTGGAATCTGCACAGCAATAAGCGGAATGCTCGAGGCTGGCATTTCCAAAAATCAAGGAATCTTTGCATTTTTGTATGTTCAATATAGCCATGTGCGATTCTTTGATGGTGCGCATAAACTCTTCGCCAACGTCCTCTTGTTCGTTGTTGTCGTGCATGTTCTGGGTGCGCTCATCGATTGGCTCGTGCACAAAAACGATTCGATTGCTGCGATGATTTCTGGATTCAAAACAACAGAGCGAAACGAAAGTATTGGACTAAATATTGGGCAAAGAATCTTTAGTGGTGCTAGCATTGCGTTGCTCGCGGCTGTTGCTGTTTTGATGCTTGGCGACAATGCCCTCAACAAAAGCCATGCACAACGAATCGACTATGCGATTCTCAACAAAAACTTTGCTAATGAATGCGGCAGCTGCCATGCCATCTACCCTCCATTTTTGTTGCCCAAACAATCATGGGCACTCATGATGAGCGATTTGGAGAATCATTTTGGTGATGATGCAAGCATCGATTCCGAGCTCAATGCCGAGATTTTGGCATTTTTAGAAAAATATTCTGCACAATCTTTTGACACAAAAGTTTCGCAAAATATCATCAAATCCCAAATAGATTCCACAAATATCGCAATCACAAAAAATCCCTATTGGATAACGTTACATGCACACATCGCCGATGATGTTTTTGCACAACCAAGTATCAAATCAAAGGCAAATTGCTTTGCGTGTCATAAAGATTTGGAGCACGGAATCCTTACACTCTCGCGTGATTAGCTCCATTGCAGTTTTGCAACTTTAATCTTTTTTCGCTAGAATCCACGCATGAATCATAAACATTTTGTACGCGTGGCGCATTCCCCCGATGCCGATGATATTTTTATGTACTATGCGCTTGCATTTGGGTGGGTCGATTGCCCAAATGTCTGCTTCGAGAATCTCGCGCTTGACATCGAGACGCTCAATGAGAACGCATTGCGTTCATGTTATGAAATCAGCGCGATTTCGTTTGCGCTCTATCCGTTGATTGCCCAGAACTATGCTCTTTTGCGCACGGGCGTGAGCTTTGGGCAAGGCTATGGACCCAAACTCATCAAGCGCAAGGGCACGCAGCTTAGAAAAAACTTCAAGGTGGCACTAAGTGGTGCACACACGACCAATGCGCTGCTCTTTCAAATCGCCTATCCCGATGCGCGCATTGTGTATAAAAATTTTCTCGACATCGAAAACGCTGTGTTAAGCGGCGAAGTCGACGCGGGCGTGCTCATTCACGAATCGATTCTTTGTTTTGATGAAAACCTTTGTGTGGAACGTGAAATATGGGAGATTTGGGAGAATCTAAGTGGCGGTGCGCTGCCCTTGCCGCTTGGCGGAATGGCGATTTTGCGCTCGATTCCGCTCCATCTCGCGTTGCAAATCGAGGAGCTGCTCACAAAAGGCGTGGCGATTGCACACAATCACCCGCAGATTCTAAGCAACATGCTCCATGAGCGCGGGCTTTTGCGCATTCGTGGCGCCGAGCTTGAAACGTATCTCCGATTCTATGCCAATGAGCATTCCATTTCGCTTGATGACACACAGCTGGAGGCACTCGATAGACTCTTTGCGCTCGGGAGTGCGCATGGATTCTATCCCCATTCCCTCGCCGTGCGTGATTTTTTACTGCCGTTGGAATATTCCCAATTGCGCTATTCTTGACTCTAGAAATCTCACATTGTGTCGATTTTGAGAAAAATACTTGAAAGGAGTGAATAATATGAATACTTTCTCTGTCCGCATGAATATGGGCTGGAGTGGCAATCGATTGAGTTCGATGTATAGTAGGCAGAATGCAGAGCAGATTCAAGCTGTTGTTTCGCGCGATATGGGCGCACACATGAAGGAGGGCATAGGCGCAAATAATGGCGGGCGCGCGCAGCTCGGACTTCTTGTGGGTGTTGATATTTCGGCAAACATCGACCCGTTCAGCAAGAAAGAGACCGAGACACAGTTCAAAAATTCGACTATCAACCTTGCGATTGCGCAGGCAGAACGTGAGCTGAAAAGCGAGGATACAGACGAGGAACGTGGCAAATGGCTCAATGCGACAATGGAACGTTTGCGCGAACTTAGTGAGGAAATGCAAAAAACGCTTGAGCAAATCGCAAAGGAACGTGAGAAGGAGAAGAATCCTCTTGCCTTTGCGGACGAGCCCCCAACGGAACAAGACATGGCACGTGCGGAATTGCAGCAGTTGAACGAGACACAGAGAGCAGAGGTGAAGTCGGCTTATGGGAATGCGAAAATGGTTGCGAGCGATAATCAAGACAAAATTCGTCAGCTCCTAAGCCAAATCTCGCGCTTGCAGAAGGAAGTGCTCAACGATTCCGTGCAAATCACACGTGTGCTCTCTGGTGCTGCGCCAAGCGTGGATTTCAGCGTGGATACGAGCGCGGGCGGCGGAAGCAGCGCGCCGGGCAGCGAAATGGCAGCGATTGAAGTCGCTTTGGAATCCGGAGGCGATGCGGAGGCGATTGCAGCGGGCGCGCCAGATGTGGCGAGCGCGAGTGTTGAGGTCGAGGCAGCGGTGAGCGAGGCTGTTGGCGATGTTGCTAGTGAAACGGCGGGTGAGGGCGAAGCGACAGATTCTGTCGCAGCGCAGCCCGCGAGCCAACCAGCAGAATCCGCACCACAACAGAGCACGCAAGCGACACAGGAGAGTGGGAGCAAGCCATCGAAGGAGCAGGGGGAGGCAAGCGCGCCAAAGCCCACAAAAACACAAGGGGCGAAATCTATCGATATGAAAACAGTCAATAGCCTCTCGATGCAGCGCACCGCGAAGCTCGCAAAAATTATGAAGCTCTATGAGCAAATCAGCCAGCTTGAGAAGAGTTCAAGAGATGAAGCAAGCAAGGTGAGTGCACAATCGGATTCGCGCAATCGCAGCTATGTCGCTAAGACAAAAGCGCTCAAGGAAGCCATTTACGCATAATTTTGCCATTTAATTTATGATTTAATCAAGCTGTGGTACAATTGAGCAATTTTAGTAATGAGGTGACGTAGGGCTCTATGGTTGGGTTGATTAGTTATTTTCTGTTCGCGGTTGTCGTTTCGTTCGTTTGCTCCGTATTGGAGGCGGTGTTGCTGTCTATCACGCCGCCGTTTATGGAAAGTTATGCAAAAAATCACCCCAAGAGTGGCAAGATTCTCAAGCACCTCAAAGCAAACATCGATAATGCGATTGGGGCGATTTTGGTGGTCAATACTTTTGCAAACACTGTGGGTGCGTCAGGCGTTGGCGCGCAAGCCATCGAAATCTTTGGCGAGGCGTGGCAGGGCTTTGTGGCACTCTTTATGACATTGAGCATTCTCTATATCTCCGAGATTCTGCCCAAAACAATCGGGGCGACATATTGGAAAACCCTTGTTTTGCCTGCGAGCTATCTCATCTATGTGCTGTATTTCATCACCTTTCCGTTTGTCTATGTCTCGCGGATTATCACACACATGTTCCGCAAAGGCAGTTCAGACAACATGAGTCGCGATGAGATTCTCGCTGTTGTCGAGCTCGGAGAAAAAAGTGGCTCGATTAACGAGCTCGAATCTGATATTTTAGAGCATATCATCGCCCAGCAATCGCTTTCTATCGCCGATATTATGACACCAAGAGAGCAGATGTTTGCGCTCAAAGACACGATGAGTATTCATGAGGCGCTGCTTTTGTCGGATACGCACAAATACTCGCGCATTCCGCTCCTAGACAGCGAAGGCAACGCACCGATGCTTGTCTATCGGCAGCACCTATTGCAAGCTAACCTCGAAAAACGTGGCGAGGAAAGTGTCCAGAATATCGCAACAGACTTTGAACAAGTCGATGACAGCATGCATTTGCTTGATTTGCTCGAAAATTTTATTCTCCAAAAAGAACATCTTTTTTGTGTGGTGAATAGCAAAAAGAAGCTGATTGGGATTGTTGCACTCGAAGATGTTATGAATGCCGTCATTGGCGTTGGCAACCTCCAACGTCATTAAAAAGGACAAAACTATGTTGCTCACACTCTATTGTCTCATCGCCATTGTTTTTACCTTTTTGTGTTCTATTATGGAATCCACGTTTCTTTCTATCACCCATTCCTTTGTTGAAAGCTATGAAAAGAGTAACCCAAAAATCGGCGGCTATCTCAAACATCTCAAGGCGAATGTTGATGATGCCGAGGGGGCGATTCTCGTGCTCAACACCTTCGCCACGACAGCTGCCGCAACAGGCGTTGGAATCGAGGTTGCGCATATCTATGGAATCGAATGGCAAGCATTTGGTGCGACTTTGCTCACGATTGTGCTGATTTATTTCTCCGAGATTCTGCCCAAAACAATCGGGGCGACGTATTGGAAAAGCCTCGCTCCTGCTGTAACGCTTTGTATCCATTATTTGCTCAAAATCACTTTCCCCTTGGTGCTTGTCGCTCGGCTGCTCACGCATTTTGTCAAGTCGAGTCAAAGTAGCATTAGCCGCGATGAGATTCTCGCCGCAAGTCAGATTGGCAAAAAGGGCGGTTCGATTGCCACACGTGAAGAGGTGATGATTGAAAATGTGCTCAAACTCAAGAATTACCAAACTATCGATATTCTCACACCAAGAAGCATTGTGTTTTCTCTGCCTGCTGATTATACCGTTGCCGAGGCGCTCACGCACAAAGAAATCTATTCGCATTCACGTATTCCTATCTATGGCGATAGCAGCAATACCGACACGATTGTTGGCTTTGTCCGTGCAAGGGACATTCTCAACGAAGGCGTCAAGAGTGGGCTTGACAAAAAGCTTTTTGACCTCTCGCAGTCTGTGTATGTCGTGCATGTCAATCTCTCTGTGCTCAATTTGCTCAATCTTTTTATCACCAAAGATGAGCGCTTGTTTGTCGTGCAAGACCGATATGGGCAATTCGCCGGAATTGTAACACTCGAAGACGCGATTGAAACCCTTCTTGGCGAAGAAATTGTTGATGAGTTTGATGAAACGACAGATATGCAAAAAGCAGCACGAGAAAGAAACAAAAAATTCCGCTCAAAATATCTTGATAGAATCAAAGATATTCAAGATAAATCATAATGATGTTCCCAAAAATTTTTGCCATATTAGCCTAAAAAAGTGTGAGCTGTTTTGGTGCGTTTGCTTTTTCATTGTCGCTTTTTGTGCCAAGGAGCAGGCGCATATTATCGAATTGTTTTTCGGTGAGTATCAGCGCTCGAATATGCCCGCTAGGCGGCAAAATCAAGTTCAATCTATTAAGATGATTATTAGCGCTTGCAGTGCCTTTGCAGATTCTGATATAGACACTAAATTGCAACATCATAAAGCCCGCCTTGATGAGTTGCTTGCGAAATTTTGCGCTGCTTTTCCTGTCTTTTTTTGTGCATGTTGGCAAATCAAACATCACGAGCACTCTCATAAACTTCTCTTCCATTTGATTTGTTCTCCTCAAAAATGGGTAATTTTAATTTGGATTCTTCCCCCAGTGCATGCACCAAGCTTTGCACACTTGCTACGATTGCACGATTTAGGGGATATATCTTGCTATCAAGCAAAATACTTGTATTTAAAATATTTGCTAATTTGACACGATTTTGAAGCTCGAGATTTTCTTGAAGTTCTCCATTCTCTAGCATTTGCATTACAAGAGAATCGACAAAAGTCCGATAGGGTTCTATCAAATCATCTGCAAGATTAAAAGGATTGAATTGATTGCAGTGGAACAATCCAAGCGCAGGATGCAGACCACTCACACAAAGATTACGCACAATCATGCCGCGCACAATCGCATAGCCATAATTGAGCGCCGCATTGATGATTCCTATTGCACTATCTGTAAAAATTTCAATCTTGCGACTAAAGGAATTTCCAAAAAGAGTTTTGAAATAAATTGCTGCCGCTTTTGATTCATTATTGCTAGAATCTCCTAGATGAACACTTTTTTCTAAAGATTCTAATTTGTAATATTCGTCCTTATCTTGCATTTGCAATAGTCGAGCTTGATTATAAATCTTTGCCTTCACTATTTGCTGCCACAGAATCGATTTTCTTTGTTTGTTGAGAGAAATTTGGGATTGCAAAACACTCAATGTCCTATAATGCCCTAAAAAAGGCATAAATAGTCCGCTAGGCAAATGGGAGCTATCGCATGTATAGAGAACAATCTTATTTGATGCGAAGGCATCAAGAAGGGCATTTGTGAGGGTGATTTGATGAGATTCCGCAATCACACATAAAATGTCAGAGAGTGGAATCTTTACGGTCTCCTTACCCTCTTGGGTAATGCAAAGATGTTTGTCTGCAAGACGAAGTTTTGCGGGTGTGCTCAAGAAGAGCGTTCTAAAGGCAGAATCAAACATTATTTCTTCTTATTTTTTGGGCTAGATTTTAAAGAAATAGTTTGACGCATTGCAAACTCTGCCTTTTGAATTTCGCCTAGTGGTGAGATGTGGTATTTTTCAAAGACTTTGAGGTTTTGGATTGCAATTAAGCTTTCATCTAATATCTTTTTGTCATTATCAAATTTTAGTTTAAAAATCTTTATTTGATTTTCAGTTATATTATCTGCCCTATTATCGTGCTTAATAACTTCTATTGAGGTTCCAGAGGTCTTGAATCTTTTATAATAACACAACTCTGCCTTTTCCATTTCTTTTTTCTGCACTAAAATCAAATCGTCCTTAAAGAGGCTAAAACAAAATTCATAATTCAAATCCATTTCTAGCCAATCTTTGATGACACCCTGCTTATCTTTTCCATCTACGACTGCCTTATTAGGCAAGATTCCAAGCGCAAAATCCATTGTATAAATGGGCACGCCATAAAATTTGCCATTTTCTTTGCTCTTGAAAATATCCACACGTACCATTGTGCTATTACTCACAACCTTTGTGCCTATTTGGCGAATTTTCCCTAGACTAATTGCCCTTTGCACACCTTTTTCTCCCCCATAAGATTTTAGTAAATCTTTGTCATTAAAAGAATAAAATGTCGCCTCGTGTAAAGCACCTCTAGCCCTTTTACGTGGGGGTTTAGAGACGAAAATGGAATCTACTTTTTCTAGCACCATTTGCCTAAAGTTTTTGCAAGGTTCAAAAAATACTTTTTTGGTTTTATATTCTGATTCTGCAATTTGTTTAGCATAGAATTTTGCTTTATTTTGCTCTTGCATTTTCTTAAAATTTGCAAATGCCTTAATTGTCTTTTCATTAGTATAAGCAATAATCACCGCATCAACCGCGTGGTGGAGATGATTATTTCTGTCTTTATCACCCAATCCCCAATAATGCCTAAGCATTGCCGTTAAACTGCCGTTCATCACTTCGACATGCACTTTGCTCCCTTTTTCTCCCGCAATCGTTACTTCATTTTCGCTTAGAGGTAAAAACTCCAAACAATCTTTCGTCCATTGACTAGCAAGTCTAGCAATATAGCCCGTGTCATTCAAGTTTCGCATGAGAAATCCTTGTTCTTTGTCTTTAAATTGCGTATTAGAGATTCGGCGATATTTGGGCTTGGGGAGTTTGCTTGCAAAACTAAGAATTTTAGCCCATTTTTTCTCGTCTGCGCCAAAAGCCTCAAAAGGTGTTTTGTTGCTCTTATTCTGATTTTCTTTAGCAAACACAAGCACCTTATTCATATAGCTATCATCAAAACTACGCGAGTAGGGATAGATATGGTCAATTTGCAGCATGTTAGAATCTTTTAAATGGCTTTCGGTAATCTTGTCTCCACTATAAGCACAATATTCCCCTTGCTCTATCCAAAGCTTCATCTTAAGAATATTTGTGCCATTTAGGGGTAGTCCTAGAACCTCGCATTGTTTTTGTGCCCTTTGATTTGCCTCAAAATGCTCTTTTTGCTCTTTTTCAATTTTCTTGCGTTCATCATAGCTTTTGCCTACTTCGCGCGTAAATTCTAAATGAATCTTATGCATCTTTCCATATTTTTTTAAAAGCGCGTTGAGCACTTTGCGATATTCACTCAATGCCCTTGCAACGACTGGATTTGCTAAATAGGGTTCATATTCTTTTAGCGGGATTAAAAACTCACCCTTTTGCATATATTTTTTATGCTCTTGCAGTCCAGCCTTTTTTACTGCCTCATCATAGCGCAGCCCTTTGCGCATAAAGGGCAGAATCTGTTCTAATGCCTTAAGGCTTAAGTCAATATGCTTTGCAAAACTCAAATTGCTTAGGGCTTCTACTTGCTCCTTGCTTAATGCGGAATAATCTTGCAATTTTTTTGCTAAATTTTCTTTGCTTTTAATTAAAACAATATCTGTGACTATGGAATCTAGCTCGCTTCTATCAAAAGATTCCATGCTCACTTTCGCTGTATTTTTTGTCCCTTTTTCAGTCTTTTGTTTCGTTTCTCCATTCATTGCTTTTTTGAAGGCTTTAAGATTTTTTAGCTCAATAAACTTTGCCTTTTCAGCTTCTTGCACTCCTTTTGCATAGTCAAGCTTGGAATCTTGAGCAAATACAATGCGTTCATCAAGGCTTAAAATCTCGCGCAATTTTTTATAGCTCATCTCGCCTTTATCAAGCACAACTTGTAAAATCTCTTTTATTTTTTCCTGCCCATATCTTTTGTCAATGCCAAGATTCTTATTTTTTTCTTCAAGGTTTTTGAGTGTATTGATAATACGCGTGAGGGCGACAAATTCCATAGCGCTCAAGCAATCTTTTGGCGCACGATTTTCATTCTCATAAAATATACATTTGCCGATTTTATCCTCAAAACTTTTTAAATCTCTTTGAAAAAATGCGATTTCTAAGACTTTATGACAAAATGTATCGCTTAAATCAAAGCCAAATATCTTTTGTCTCGCAAAAATGAGTTCCAACTCTGCCTTTAGCTGTTCTTGTGCGACACAATGCTCGTAACTTTCGCCTTTATTCCGCACATTCTTAAATTGTCTTGGAGAGTCGTTGCTCTTTTTCTCATCTGTTGCTCGTTCTTTTTGGAAAAATTCTTGATAGAGATAATCGCCCACACTTTGATATTTGCCTTCCATAGCCTTTTCATTTGCCCTAATCGCACTTAGCACCTTGCCAGAATCTTTATCGCTCTCTGCCTTTGCGTGCTTATTCCCATATCCACGATGTTTGGCAATATGCAAAATCACTCTTGCTAAATCTTTAGAATCTAATTTCTGTGAAAGTGCTAAACTACGGAGTTCATAGGGGCTTTTGGTCTCTTTAGTCGTCTCATAAGCCTTTGGCAAATCTCCATCGCTACTTAGATAGTCCTCTAATGGAAGTCCAAATTCTTTGCAGAGTAGTCTTTTGAGCGCATTCAGCCTAGCCTTTCTCCTTGCTAGTCTCCGCCTTGCGCTTCGTGCTTCTCTGCGCGGAGCAGCAAGTGAATCGCCATTTTTTGGATTTTCTGCTTTGGTGAAGATTCTCACCCCACAATCTTTAAGTGCACTATCTTCAATATATGCCCAACCAATACTTGCAATCCCAATATCAAAACTCAAAATTTTCATTTTTCCCCTCATTTTTTATGGCAATCAGAAATGATAAAATAAAAAAGCTTAATTTTACATGAAAAATAAAGATGTCAAATTGACGTCCAATCTACATAGAAATTTAGACTAATCATGTGATACTGTATTTTATTGGTATCTATCTAACATCAAAATCCCTCTTTGATAAATCATATATCCTATCAAAATAGCAATACATGCAATATTGCAAGATACCACATTGCGCTCAAGTCGACATGTTTCCAGCACATTGAGGTAAAAGACGTCTGCAATCAAACCAATCTCTTGGGTTTGTTGCAGCACATAATGGAGGTGCGATTTCAAATGCACATAGCGCCTCGCAAACGCAACACATGCAAACATCATTACGTACAAAGCACGACTGATTCTGTCCTTATGTTCAAAGTGTAAGCACATCGCTTTATCCCTTTTTAAAACATAAAAGTTTAGAATTCGTTATATCTTCGCCCAACAATCGGGACAAAGAGGCTTTATGAACCAACCTAATTCCATCAAACTCGCCCTTTTTGGTCTTGGCTATATGGGGCAAAACCATTTACGTGTTCTCAATATGCTCAAAGATGTTGAGATTGTCTTTGTTTTTGACACCAACGAAAGCCTCGCGCGGCAAATCGCCGCAAGCCATAATGTGCGCTATCTCGCAGACTATCAAAGCGAGCTAAAGAATCTCGATGGTGCGGTAATTGCCACGCCAACAACAACGCACCTTGACTATGTCGCCTTGCTGTCGGGTTCTGTGCGCAATCTGTTTGTCGAAAAGCCGCTCACAGAGGATTTGCCAAGCACGCAAAAGGCGCTTGCGCTTATGAAAGAACGTGGCGCAAATATTCAAGTCGGTTTTATCGAGCGCTACAACCCCGCTGTGGCGGTTCTGCGCCAAGCGATTGAGAATAGCAACAAAGTCATCAATATCGACTTTGTGCGCACCAACAAGGTGAGCAAGCGTATTAAAGATGTCGATGTCGTGATTGATTTGATGATTCATGACATCGACCTCGCGCTCACATTGAATGGAATGCCCAAGAAAATCAGTGCGTATGGCTATATGAGCGAAGATAGCATTGACTATGCGCGCGCCATTTTGACACACCAAAATGGCGTGTTTTCCAATATTGTCGCAAGCCGTGTAACCGAAAAACGCAAGAGGCAGATTAGCGTTACATGCGATGATATGTTTGTGGATTGCAATCTATTGAGCAAAGAAGTCTTTGTGCACAAGCAGACCATTACCGACCAATATTTGAGCAACGTCTCGATTGTGTCCAAAACCGAAACGATTAATGTGCGCCCGCACGAGGCATTGTTGCTGCAATTGATTGATTTTGTTGCGTTTTGCAGGGGCGAAAAAGAAAATGTCCCCAACGAGGTGTGTGCGCATAACGCGATATGTGTTGCAACAGAGATTCAGAGGCAGATTAGAGAGGAATGCTAACGTTTTGGCTGGGGCGGGAGGCTTGGCTTTTGTTGTGATGCTGGAAGCTGTCGTCATTGCTCATCGATTTCAATCCCCCAACCACAGCGCAACGGCTATGTTCTACTCTTAACATAGCCGTTGTGCTGTGGAGCATGACATAATCTGCGCGGAGCACAAACCTTTAAAAGCGTGCAAGGGTTTGGGGGATTAAGGGGTAAGGGGGATAATTATCATAAGAAACGCAACCATGTTGTGTTTGCTTTGGCAAGTAGCGCCCCTTATCCCCCTAAAAAACAAACCATGCAAAGAATCTAAAGAGATGTTTCGGCTTTGCCTCAACATGACAAATAAAATCTTCGGAGGTGCGGCTTTAGCCGCACTTAGCATGCGATTCTTATTGTGTGCGATTGAAATCGCACCTCCATTGTCATGTTGAGCGTAAGCGAAACATCTCTTTGGATTCTATGCATGGTTTATTTTCTAAGAGGGACAAGGGGGCTTATTTGCGAACCGCTCCCCTTATCCCCCTAACACCCCCAAACCCCTGCACGCTTTTTAAATGTGCGTTGC
>CAMWUR010000052.1 GCA_947177485.1 uncultured Helicobacter sp. | reverse complement strand
CCCCCCCCCCCCCCCCCCCCCCCCCCCCCCCCCCCCCCCCCCCCCCCCCCCCAATCTTGCTTTGATGTGAGGCAAGGAACGAGAACGTCGCCCACAATGCCCCACTCCAACTCCCCGCAAAATCATCACCTATGGCACATTTGATTTGCTGCACTATGGGCATATTCGTCTGCTTGAACGTGCAAAGGCTCTTGGTGATTATCTGATTGTGGGTGTAACGAGCGATAGTTTTGATAAACAACGTGGCAAGCTGAATGTCGTTTGGAATCTCGAAAAGCGGCTCAATGCGTTGCGTCAGACGGGGCTTGCCGATGAGATTCTTGTCGAGGAATATTTCGGGCAGAAGGTCGATGACATTTTGCGCCTGCGTCCCGATGTATTTGTTGTGGGCAGCGATTGGCGTGGGCATTTTGACTATCTCAAAGACTTTTGCGATGTGCAATATCTCGAACGTACAAAAGAGATTTCATCGACACATTTACGTAATGAAAATCTATTGCTCAATCTAGGAATCTTGACACAAAATCCTCGTTTGTTGCGCCGCATTTTGCTCGAGCTGCATTTCGTTTCTGGGCTCAATCCTCGCGCGATTTATGGCACACATGCGCTGCATGACTTATGCCATGACTTTGGCGTGGAATGCTGCCAAACAATCGATTCCATGCTCGAACATTGCGATGCGTTCTTTGTGGATTGCCTGCATGGCTCTTTTGTGCCCCAACTCCTTGAACTAGGCAAGCATGTTTTATATGAAAATCCACTCTGCTATTCCGCAAAGGAGCTCGAGAATCTCTTTGCGATGGCGCGCGCAAACAATTGCGTTTTGCTCGAGGCAAACAAGACGGCATATTCTCCGCTTTTCTTGCGACTTTTGGCAATGCTCAAAAGCAATATTATCGGCAGAATCTACAATGTGCAAGCTTGTTTAACAATGCTTTTGCCCCCACAAACAGCACATGGTTTAAGCAGTTTTTTACATTTTGGAGCATCTCCGATTATGGCAATTGCTAAAATTTTGGGCACACACTATCAAAAGTTGCACTTTGAAAGCTTTTTTGATGGCGACAATGACTTTTTCACTCAAGCCATTTTTCGCTATCCAAACGCTATCGCCACAGCGACATGCGGAACGGGAGTGAAACAAGAGGGGAATCTCGTTATCGCTGGCGAGCGCGGCTATGTGCTCGTCTCTTCGCCTTGGTGGAAAGCGAGCGAGTTTGAGATTTGCTTTGAAGACAGAAATCAAAACCAACGCATTTTTTACGATTCGAGGGCGAGGGACTGCGCTATGAATTTGCAGAATTTGCCGAGCTCATTCGCGACCACAAGGAGAGCTATAAACTCACGATTGCCGATTCTTGTTTTATCGCGCATATCTTTGAGCAATTTCGAGACGATTGCAAAACAAAAAAGGAGATAGACCATGCATGACTTAAGCCATATTGCGAGCATTGAACGTATCAAAGATAGTCAGAATCGCGCAAGCTTTTTGCGGCTTGATATGAATGAGAATCCCGAAGGTTTGCCTCTTGACTTTGTCGAGAGTGTGAAACGAGACATCACACCCTCATTTTTGGCAACATACCCAAACGATTCCGCGTTCCTACAAACACTCGCGCAATTCTTAGATGTTTCACAGAAGAATCTCTGTGCCACCAATGGCTCTGATATGGCGATTCGCTATTGCTTTGAGCTTTTTGGGCGCAAAGATTCCACATTTGTGAGCGTCTATCCAACCTTTGAGATGTATGCGGTGTATTGCCAGATTTTTCACCTACATCATCATAAGATTCTCTATCGAGATGATTTAACGATTGATGCGCAAGAAATCCTCGAATCGATTACTGATGATGTGAGCATTGTCGCCCTGCTCAATCCCAACAATCCGATTGGCAATGTTTATACCAAAAATGAAGTTGAGGCGATTATCACAAAGGCACATGGTGTTGGTGCGATTGTCATCATCGATGAAGCCTATTATGGCTTTGCTCCCCAAAGCTTTTTGCCATTTGCCCTGAAGCATGAAAATGTCATTGTCTTACGTACATTCTCAAAGCTCTTTGCGCTCGCTGCTCTTCGGCTTGGCTTTGTGTGTGCGCACCCAAAACTGATTGCATATTTCCAAAAGATAATGCCCACATTTGAAGTCAATGCGCTTGCGCTGCTGTTTGGACAAAGGCTATTAGAAAATCGCGCCATCATCGAATCCTTGCAACAAACGCAAGAACAAGGGCGCAAGACACTCATACAACTTTTGCAACAAGCACATTATGAATACCAAACCATGTTTGGCAACTATCTGTTTATCCGTCCGCATAGCGATGTTGCGATTGTGGCACAACAACTCAAAGAACATGGCATTCTTGTCAAAACCTATCGCCATACGATTCTAAAAGACATGATTCGCGTAACGATAGGAAGCCCGAAAACAATGCAAGAATTTTTTTGAGGTTTTTAGTAAGATTGACAACGTCATTACGAGCGAGCGGTGCGAGCGTGGCAATTAAGCATATTGGAATCTTGTGTCATGTTGAGGCAAAGCCGAAACATCTCATGATTGACAACATGAGATTCTTCAGCCTAAAGGCTTCAGAATGACAAAGCATGAGATTTTGTTTTGAGATTCTCAATGTGGTTGTTTTCTAAGGGGCACAAGGGGGCTTATTTGCCAAAGTAAACACAATGAGTTTGCGTTTCTTATGATAATTATCCCCCTTACCCCCTAACACCCCCAAGCCCCTGCACGTTTTTTATTTGAGTTCGCTACGCTGTATATGTCAATAGTCCACAGCATTTCGTCTATGTTATGCCTTTCGGCTCGAACATAGACGTGCGCGCTGTGGTTGGGATTCTGGAATTGATGAGCAATGGCAAAGAGATGTTTCGCTTACGCTCAACATGACCCACCCCCGACCCCTCCGCAAGGGAGGGGGAGAATCGGAGGTGCGACTTGAGTCGCACTCATTATTTGATGTGTGCGATTGAAATCGAACTATTGAGTCAAGCGCTATTTTCGTTCGAGCACCTCAAATGCCGGCAACACCTTGCCTTCGAGCAGCTCAAGGCTTGCGCCACCTCCTGTCGAGGTGAAGCTCATATTGTCTTTTTCGCCCGCACGGTCGATTGCATCGGCTGTGTCGCCCCCGCCGATGACGCTGTACGCATAAGTGTCGGCGAGCACATGCGCGAGTGAGAATGTCCCGCGCGAGAATTTGTCGATTTCATAGATACCCATAGGTCCGTTCCATATAATCGTTTCGCATGCACGAATGACTTGGCTAAAGAGTTTGACAGTCGCTGGTCCCAAATCGACAACCATCATTCCCTCGGGAATGTCTTGCGCGGGCGTAATCTTGATTTCTGTTGGATTCTTGAGATTGTTGGTGCTCACAACATCGACAGGGAGATAGATTTTGACACCCTTTGCCTTCGCGGCGCGCAGAATCTTCACCGCCTCTTCAGCGAGGTGGGGCTCGATGAGCGAGGATTGCATATTGTAGCCAATCGCATGCAAAAAGGTATTGCTCATTGCGCCGCCAATGAGGATTTTGTCGACACTATCAAGAATCGTACTAAGCAACGTGAGCTTGCTGCTGACTTTCGAGCCTCCGACAATGAGCAAAACGGGCTTGAGTGGGTTTGTGAGCGCTTTGGAGAAGCAATCAATCTCGCGTTTGAGCAACAGCCCCGCAACTTTGTGTGTCGCAAATTGCGCGACACCATAAGTCGAGGCATGTTTGCGGTGGCTTGCACCAAAGGCATCATTCACATAGACATCGCAAAGCTTGCCGAGATTTTGCGATAATGTTGTGTCGTTCTTTTCTTCGCCTTCGTAGAATCGGATATTTTCGAGCAGCACAACGCCACCTTGAGGCAGCAAGGCGAGGATTGATGGCAGCGCCTCGAGGCTTTCAGCAAACGCGACATTGCGCCCAAGCAACCGTTCGACACGGCGCAAGATATGCTTGAGTGAATAGGTGTTGTCTTTGCCTTGTGGGCGTCCGAGGTGGCTCACAAGGATAATACTTTTTGCGTTGTGGTCAATGCAATAATTGATTGTTGGAATTGTTTCGCGAATCCTGCTGTCGTCATTGATATTAAATTCATTGTCAAGTGGAACATTGAAATCAACACGAATCAAAACGCGTTGGTTGCTCACGTCGATGTCTTTGATGCTTTTGGTTTGCTGCATTAATACGATGCCTTCTGTCATTGCTGTCTCCTTATTGATAGTTTAGAATCCTCGAAAGGCTGCTATGGCTTTGGAAAACGCCGTTATGACAACCTCATATTTTTCCTCAAGCGGAATCTGATTCTTAGCAAGCTGCTCTTTTTGTTCTTTGTCTTTAGTGAGCTTATATTCATAGCTCGCTTGGTCTTTTTGGTAGGTGATGATGCGCGCTTTCGCCTTTTCAATCTCGGCGTCAATTTTTTTCTTCTCGCCAAAAATATGCTTCTCATCGCGGTCGAGTTGTTTAATCTGAATCGAAAGCGCATTGATTTTGTTTTGAATCTCTTTGCTCGCCTCGCCCGTTTTGCCCGCACTCAACAAACGGCGCTTGAGCTCGAAGATGTTTTCTTTTGCTTTGGTTGAAACCTCGAGTTTTTTCTGAATCTCTGCTTCAAACGAAGCCGAGACGGAGAGGTTGGTGTCGATGAGCTTGGTTTGCTTGATGATGTCTGCCTTGAATTTCTCGATTGTGTCTTCGGTGAGCTTGATTGCTTCGGCATTGCGCGCGATTTTGTCAAGCCCAACTTTGCGCTGCATTGCGACTTGGAAAATGGTGGCGCTATTCCAGCGATTGCCTTCCTTGTCGGTGATGTCGGGGCGGGTGAAACGTTTGCCATCGGGGCTAAAGCTCACGCTGCCGTCATAGAATTTGATGAATGCATCGATTTTGGGCTCTTTAGCGATGAGTTTGCCTACAATACAATGCGCAAATTGGTAGGTGCAGAAATCAAAGTGTTCACGCAAAAGATAGTTTGCAATCGATTGCTTGAGTTCGGGCGTGTCGATTCGCTCATCATCGGGGACGAATTTCAAGAAACGTTCTTGCAAAATGGGGACAAAGCTCTTGCCAAATGCGCCATTGTCGTGCTCGGAGGGGTTGAGCTGCCCTTTGACAAGGTCGGCGCAAAGATTGGTGATTTTTTTCTTGATTCCGTCTGCGGCGGTTTTTTTGTCAATCTCGGCAAGAAATTTTTTGTCCAAGCCTTCATAGTTGCGTTTGCTACTTGTTGATAGCTTGCCGATGTCGCTCTTTGCGCTTTTTGCTGGCTCGGTTTTGGTTTCATGAAATTGCTTGATGAGCACGCCATCATCAACGAAAAAAATCGCATCACGTGCTGAAAGCCCGAGATAGAGTTTGAGAACCGACTTGAACAGCTCGCGTTTGTCCTCTTCTTCGCGAATGTGTTTGTCCAAGAAAGTCTGAATCGATGTGTAGGCGTCAGGGTGCAGTGCCGAAGTCCCCGGGCGGTCTTTATTGGGTGTGAGTTTCTCGCCCACCTTTGGAATCTGGTCGACACATGCGGTCGTGTAGATGCAGCCGTCATAGTCATTGATTTTGAGTCGAAAAGTGATTTCTTTGTCATGTTTGATGAGGATATATGCGCGAAACCCATACGAAGCAAAATAATCAAACAACACTTGCCGTATGACTTCTTTATTTTTTGAAAAATCCGTTACCTTGAGTGCATCAAGCAAAATAGAGCTGATTTTTTCTTCGGTAATGTCTAAAAACCCCTGTAAGCCTTCTACGTTACTCTCGATGGTGTCCAGAAGTTGTTGGTAGGTGGTTGCGCTTTGCATTATTTCCTCTTATAAAACCTTGAGCTTTTGTGCGAAAAGGGCACATTTTCTGAATGCGTTTAGGATATTATCCCATAGAGTCGCTAAAATTCGGTTGAAACCAAAGGTGCTTGTGCAAAAGTGGGCAAAAGGGGCGCTTGCAAGAGTGGCTTTAGAATAAACTTGTTAGAATCGGAACACGATTCTATCGAGGAGGGATATATGAAAAAAACACGTGTTGCTGTGAATGGAACAGGACGTATCGGGCTGTGTGCATGTCGTTTGCTTGGGGTTCGAGATGATTTGGAACTTGTGGCAATCAACAGCACAGCGCCCATAGATACGCTCGTGCATTTGTTGCGCTATGATAGCGTACATCGACATGACGATTCGATTGCCAAAACAGGCGATTCACAGATTGCGATCGGCTGCCAAAAGAGGATTGCGATTTTAAACGAGCGCGACATTACCAAAGTGGGGTTTGACGCGCTTGGTGTTGAACTCGTGATTGAATGCACGGGGGCATTTAACAAGGTAGACAAAGCTTCGCAACATCTGCGCGGGAGTGTGGGAAAAGTCATCATCTCGGCACCTGTTGAAGGTGCGCCAACGTTTGTCTATGGCGTGAATCATCAGAGCTATGCAGGGCAGGCGGTGATTTCAAATGCAAGCTGCACGACCAACGCGCTCGCGCCGATTGTGCAGGTGATTCATCGCGCTTTTGGAATCGAAACGGGACTGCTCACCACCGTGCATAGCTACACGAATGACCAAAATCTCCTTGATGTGCGCCACAAAGACTTGCGCCGTGCGCGCGCCGCTGCGCTCAATATTATCCCAACAAGCACGGGCGCGGCAAAGGCAATTGGGCTTGTGATTCCAGAGCTCCATGGCAAGCTCAATGGATTCTCTGTACGTGTTCCTACACCCGATGTGTCAATGATTGATTTGAGTGTTGTGTTGCGCAAAGAGGCGAGCAAGGAGGCGGTGAATGACGCGATGCGCGCCGCGAGTCAAGCGGATTTCGCGGGGCTCATTGCAATTGATGATTCCAAACTCGTCTCGAGCGACTTTATCGGCACGCATGAAAGCTGCATTTTTGTGCCCGATTGCACGATTGTTGTGGGCAATACTGCCAAGCTGATTGCGTGGTATGACAACGAAGTGGGCTATACGGCACGGCTACTTGATATGGCGAGCATTATGGGGAATGCCGCACGATGATTGAGTTCCATAGTTTTTTTGAAATCGAACACGGCGTGCGCGAGCGCGACAAGCTTTTTGAGCTCGTGCAACGTGAAAAAACCGAACGTGTGAGCGCGTATTACGAGCTGCCCTATGACACGCAAGCGCTTGATGATTCAGCAAAATTTATCCATACTAATAAAGATTTGTTTGCTGCAATCGATACGCTCGTGATTGTCGGAATCGGCGGGAGCTCGCTAGGACTCAAAGCCATTGATTCTCTGCTAGGACACAGCAAGAATCGCCGCGACATCAAACTCTGTTTTTTGGAGCACACCGACCCGATTGTGATTCTCCAGAGTTTGCGTGCAGTCGAAGCGAGCAAGGCACTGTTTGTCGTGATTAGCAAGTCGGGTACAACGATTGAAACTTCATCGCTTATGAAATATATCATCGCGCGCTATGACTTGCTGCACCACAAAGAATCGCTGCTCGTTATCACTGATAGAGATTCAAACCTCTATGAATGGGCGCAATCACAGGGTGTGTATTGCTTGCTGATTGACCCGCTTGTTGGTGGACGTTTTTCGGTGTTGAGCAGCGTTGGAATCGCGCCTTTGATGTTGCTTGGTTATGATGTTGAAGAGCTGCTCGAAGGCGCACGTACGATGAGCCAACGATTCTTTAATCGCGATATGGACCATCTGCTTGACAAAGCAATCTATTATGCCAAACATAGCCATGAATACCCTATGAATGTGCTGTTTTCGTATGCAAGCGTGTTTGCCTCTTTCAACGCGTGGTATGTGCAACTTTGGGGCGAATCGCTTGGCAAAATCAACAAAAAAGGCAAAGCCGTTGGGCTCACGCCTATTTCGCTCATCGGCAGCATTGACCAACATTCATTTTTGCAGCTTATCATTCAGGGACCACGTGACAAAAGCGTAACATTTATGGGTGTCAAGAATCTGACTGACGAAATCGTACTCATTCCCGAGCTTGATTTGCCGTTTTTGCAAAGCACAAACTTTGTCAATGGAATCTCCTTCCGCACGCTTTTGCAGCTCCAACGTGAATCCACAATGGAAACACTCATTGCGTATGGTGTGCCAACAGATTTGATTTTGCTCGATAATATCTCCGAAAAGAGTGTCGGCATGTTGATTTTTTATTATGAATTGCTCACATCATGCGTGGGCGCGATGTTTAAAATCAATACGTATGACCAGCCCGGTGTCGAGTTTGGCAAGCAGCTTTTGCGCAGCAAGCTCACGTTGCCCTAAGCCATGTGTGTCTTTTTAGCGCGTATTTTTGAAACATAGCAATGCGTTTTGCATTGTTTTATGTTTTTTGCGCGCTTTTTTTAGCCAGTTCATACTATGCTTAGGGTATCGTACGAGACAAAACAACAAGGAGGAATTATGGGTTTTATCGAAAGTGTCATTCAGGCTGTGCAAACCAACAAGCGCAACATCGTCCTTCCTGAAGGCAACGAACCACGCAATGTTTGTGCAGCAGCGGAGGTTTTGCAAAAAGGCTTTGCACACATCACGCTTTTGGGCGATGAGAGCGAGATTAAAGCTGTCGCAGCAAAAGAGGGAGTGAATATCGATGGTGCACAATGTATCAACCCCAAAACCGCACCAATGCTTGATGAGCTTGTGCAGCTTGTCGTGCAGTTGCGTGCGCATAAAGGAATGGATAGTGCTAAAGCGCGCGAGCTTCTCACAAACGATGTTTTGTATTTTGGCGCAGCACTCGTGAAAGCGGGCAAAGTCGATGGCATGGTTTCAGGCGCTGTGCATGCCACAGCTGATGTGATGCGTGCAGCATTGCAGATTGTCGGCACGGCGAACGATTGCAAGCTTGTTTCGAGCTTTATGGTGATGGAGATTCCGCAATGTGCTTTTGGGCTGAATGGGACTTTTATCTTTGCAGACCCCGGATTGTGTCCTAGCCCAAACTCTGAAGAATTGGCGCATATCGCGATTGCTTCAGCGAAGAATTTCAAAACGCTTTTCAAGAGCGAACCGATTGTCGCATTGTTGAGTCACTCAACGTATGGTAGCTCCAAGCATGCCGATGCACTCAAGATTGTCGAGGCAGCAAAGATTGCGAAGAATCTCACAACAGAATTTTTGATTGATGGCGAATTGCAGCTAGACGCAGCGATTATCCCCGAAGTAGGCAAATCGAAGGCAAAAGATTCAAAGGTTGCAGGACGCGCAAATGTGCTCATCTTCCCCGACCTCGATGCGGGCAATATCGGCTACAAGCTTGTTGAACGGCTCGCCGGCGCGAAAGCCTATGGTCCCATCACACAAGGTTTGGCAGCGCCTATCAACGACCTTTCAAGAGGTTGCAAGGCGTCAGATATTGTGGGCGTGGTTGCCATCACAGCGTTGCAAGCAAGTGGCAAATCATAATTTTCAAATAAGGAGGAAATATGCTTGTTTTAGTGATTAATTGTGGGAGCTCATCGCTCAAATTTCAGCTCGTGAATGTCGAGAGTGAAGATGTTCTCGCATCTGGCATTTGCGATAGAATTGGTCTTGAAGGAAGTGTGTTGCGCTACAAAAACAACAAGGGCATAAAAGAAGAGCGCAAGGACCCAATGCCCGACCATTCACAAGCGATTCGCTATGTGCTCGATACGTTGATAGACAAAACCATTGGCGTCATTCAATCACTCGATGAGATTGCGGGAAGCGGGCATCGATTTGTGCATGGAGGTGAGCATTTTAAACATTCTGTTTTGATTACAGACGATGTGATTCGTCGTTTTATTGAATGTTCTCCGCTTGCACCTTTGCATAATCCCGCAAACCTCATGGGCGCAGAAGCCTGCAAGGAACTCATGCCCGATAAACCTATGGTTGCTGTTTTTGATACGGCATTTCACCAAACAATGCCGCCCAAAGCCTTTCTATATGGCGTGCCGTATGAATGGTATGAGAATCACAAAGTACGCCGCTATGGATTCCACGGCACGAGCCATAAATATGTCTCACAACGTGCAGTGGAGTTTTTGGGCTTAGACCCCAAAAATCATAAGCTCATCGTGTGCCATTTGGGTAATGGCTCGTCTATTTCGGCGATTAAAAATGGCAAAAGTTGCGATACAAGCATGGGCATGACACCACTTGAGGGGCTCATTATGGGCACACGTTCTGGTGATATTGACCCGGGCGTGTTGGAATATATGGCGGAAAAAGAGGGCTATACAATCAAGGATATTGTGGGCATTCTCAACAAAAAATCGGGTGTGCTTGGAATCTCGAAACTCTCAAGCGATTTTCGAGATTTGCTCGATGCTGACCTTAGTGGCAATGATTTCGCGCGCCTTGCTCGCCAAGCATTTGCGTATCGTGTTCTCAAATATGTCGGCGCGTATTGCGCTGTGCTCAATGGTGTCGATGCAATCTGTTTCTGTGGAGGTGTGGGCGAAAACGCGAAATATATCCGCGGAATGATTGTTGACCATTTCAAATTTTTGGGCGTTACGCTCGACAAAGAGGCAAACAATGCGTGTGGGCAAGAGGTGATTATCTCCACTCCCGAATCGAGCGTCAAAGTGTGCGTGATTCCGACCAACGAAGAGATTATGATTGCGCGTGATACTAAAAATATCATTATGCAATTGACATAATTTATTTTTTTATACTAAAATAGCAGATTAAAAATAGGTGAGGGAGAGATATGGTAGGGTGGCAAAAAAGCACGGATATTGCAGTGGACTTGGGCACTGCAAATACGATTGTATCGGTGGATGGCGAGGTGATTTTCAATGGACCTTCGTGCATTGCCATCGAACGGCATTATGGTAGCGACAAGGTCGTGGCGATTGGTAAACGTGCTAAAGTTATGCGTGGGCGTACGCATAGCAATCTTGAAGTCATCAATCCATTAAGCAATGGCGCGATTAGCGACTTTGAGGTTACCAAAATTTTTATGGCAACTCTCATTTCGATTCTGTCCAACCGCGTCTCTTCGCACCCACGTGTCGGAATCTCTATCCCCCAAAATCTCACGCAAGTGGAGCGTAACTCGCTCTATGAAGCCACATTGCTCGCCGGTGCAAAAGAGGTGATTTTTATCGAAGACCCCTTTAGCGCAGCGGTAGGCACGGGAATGGACATCAACACATCACGTGGCAAGATGATTGTTGATTGTGGCAGTGGGCTCACCGAAGTTAGCATCATTTCGCTTGGTGGAATGGTAACATCGTCATGCACCAAAGTCGCCGGAGATGCGCTTGATTGCGCGATTGTCGATTATGTCAAGCGGCAAAAAAACTTGCTCATCTCCAAAGATTGTGCCGAGGGGATTAAGATTCAGATTGCCGATATTTCACAAAATGCGCCCAATACGAATTGTTGTGTGTATGGCAAGGATTTGCTCAATGGTTTGCCTGTGGGCTTTGAGATTAGCTCAACTGATGTGCGCGCTGCGATTATGCCATGTGTGCAAAAAATCCATGCGACAATCCTTGAAGTGATTTCGAGCATTCCACCGCAGATTGTTCCCGATATTCTCGAAGACGGCGTGATTATCACCGGAGGTGGCGCTTTAATGCGCGGATTCCGCGAATATCTTGAGGACAAACTCAAGATGTCTATCCATGTCTCGCCCGACCCATTGCATGACATCTCAAAGGGTGCAATGGAGATTCTCAAACAAATCCCGCATTCTTCATTCATCGGCTAAATGGAATCCGTGTTCGCAATTCTGCAAGAACGTCTCGTTTGGACGTTGAGCAATCGGCATGGCGGACAAAGTCAAGCGCCCTACGATTCGCTCAATCTTGCATTTCATGTGGGCGATGAGGTGCAAAATGTTGCACAAAATCGCCAGATTCTGCTGCAATCTTTGGGGCTGTGCGACCGCACGCTTGTGGCGATGGAGCAGATTCATAGCAACAAAATTATTGTGCTCGATTCGAGCACAGAAATTTTACCAAGCTCCCCGCCACAGGGCGATTGCCTGCTAAGTCATCGGGACGATGTCGTGCTTCTTGTAATGGTTGCAGATTGCAATCCGATTCTTCTCTATGACCCTGTGCGCGATGTTTTTGGCGTTGTACACGCAGGACGCAAAGGAATCGAGCTCGGGATTTTGATTGCCGCATTGCAAAAAATGCACACATATTTTGGCTGCTTGATGTGCGATATTGTCGGCTTTGTGGGTGCTTCGATTCGGCATTGTTGCTATGAAGTTGGGGTCGATATTGCGCAAAATTTTGCACAACAAACAACGCAACAAAGCCTCGTTTGGCGCGGTGAACACGTGTTTCTTGATTTGCTTGTTGCGCTTAAAATGCAATGGCAACAGAGCGGTTGCCTCGCGCAGAATCTCGCTATTGACGAGCGTTGTAGTGCATGTTGTGAGGATTATTTCTCGTATCGAAGGCAAGGAATCTGTGGACGTTTCGGTATTGTTGCGGCAAAAAAACAAAGGAGATATTGTGGTTGAAGATGTGGTGGCAAAAATCCAAAAAAGGCGATTTTTGAGCTTTGAGTTTGTGCCGGCAACGGGCGGGATAGAGGCACAAATTGCGGCATTACAAGCAAGCGGAATCATGCAAAAAATCGATGCAATTGTTTGCACAGATTCGCCGCGCGCATGCCTCAAAATGTCGCCGATTCTTGCCAGCATCAAACTGCAACAAACTCTGCAAAAACCCGTAATTTGCACGCTTAGTATGCGCGATAGAAACAGCCTTGCTTTGCAAGCCGAGCTGCTTGGCGCAAACACATTTGATTTGCGCTTGTTTCTCGCGCTCACCGGCGACCCTGTGCACTTAGGCGACCAACCCCAGAGCAAGGGCGTTTTCGAGGGCAGCAGCAAGCTGTTGCTCAAGATTATTGATAGGCTTAATTGCGGCACAGATTTGCAAGGAAAACCACTAAAATGTGCGCAACAAAGAATCTATCCATTATGTGTGATGAACGCATTTGCAAAGCCGCTAGAGAAGCTCAAAGCAGCGATTCGCAACAAGATTCAAAATGGTATATGTGCCATCATCACGCAGCCCGTGTACGAGCGCGACACAGCGCAAACTCTGCTGCAATGGGTTGCGGAAGCCAATCATGAGCTCGGGCGCAACGCGACACTTATTTTTGGATTTTATCCGATTACAACCTTCAAGGGGGCATGTTTTTTGCACAAAAATTTGCCCGGAATGTCGATTCCGCATTTTTGGTTACAAAAGCTTGAAAGTGCGCATTTTGCGGGCAAAGAGCACGAAAGAGCAGAGGGGGTGCGCATGAGCCAAGAATTGTTTGCAGAGCTTTGGAATCTCCAGCAGTGCGTGCATTTTATGAGTTCTTCGCATCTCAAAATTGCCAAAGAAATTTTGTGTGAAAATTTTTGCGATTCCCCCCAAAATTTAAGCAAAACATAAGCTCATTAGAGATACAATCACATTTC
>CAMWUR010000051.1 GCA_947177485.1 uncultured Helicobacter sp. | reverse complement strand
AGGGAGGGGGAATGTTTGCCACAACATCAGAGGTGCGGAATTGAGCGCACATAAAATTGCGAGCGAGTGTAACGAACGTGGCAATCAACCATGCTTGGTAACCCAACACGGTGGATTGCTTCGGCAACGTCATCACAATGACAATGCTAGATTCTCTTTTGGGATTGCATAATAAAAAACCGCAACACTGCCATGCGAATCGCCACGCCGCATGCGACTTGCTCGAGCACCTTGCAGCGCGGGTCTTTGAGCATTGCGTCATCGATGTCGATATTGCGATGCACGGGTCCTGGGTGGAGCAAGATGATGTCGCGCTCCCCAAAGAGCTTTTTGGTGATACAAAAATCTGCCGCATAATCTTTGAGGCTGCTGTAAATCTGAAAATCATGCCGCTCGACTTGCGTGCGCAAGCTCATGACTGCATCGACACTATCGATGACTTCGGCAAGATTGTGCGAGACTTGCAGCTTGGTCTTGGGGATAAAGTGTGGCGGGGCGACTAGAATCACCTCCATGCC
Organism: uncultured Helicobacter sp.; assembly: GCA_947177485.1. Lineage (GTDB taxonomy): Bacteria > Campylobacterota > Campylobacteria > Campylobacterales > Helicobacteraceae > NHYN01. Next base: position 13,298 of record CAMWUR010000051.1, on the reverse strand, counting down.
AAAACGTTGCAACAGGCTGATATTGCTATTTGCCACGCGCGAATTACGAATATCACCCACAATGGCAATTTTCTTGCCTGCAATTTCTCCCAAATTGCGCCGCAAAGTGAGCAAATCAAGCAAAGCTTGCGTAGGGTGAGCATTTGCGCCATCGCCCCCGTTGATGATGCAACAGCTTGTGTGCTTGGAGAGAAGCTTTGGCAAGCCCGCATGTCTGTGGCGCACAGCAATGGCGCTGGGCAACATCGCGTTTAGGTTCGCGGCGGTGTCATAGATTGTCTCGCCCTTTTGTGTGGAGCTTTTTGTAACATCGAGCCGCACAACCTGCGCGCCGAGACGTTTTGCGGCAATCTCGAAGCTGCTAAGCGTACGTGTGGAGTTTTCAAAAAAAATCGTAATGACGATGTGGTTTTTGAGAATCTCATGATGGCTGCCATCGAGATAGCCATCTGCCTCGCTCAAAAGCGATTCGATTTCAGGCTTGCTAAGGTCTTTGGTCTCGATGAGATGACGTATCATAAGTGCTAAAAGCTAGGCAAAATCGCACCTTGATAGTGCTCTCTAATAAACGCTCGCATCGCATCACTCTGCAATGCCTTGACAAACGTTGCGATGTCTGGGTCATTTTCGTTACCACTCTTGACAACAACGACATTCGCATAGGGTGAATCGGTGGATTCGAGCGCAATGGCATCATTGAGTGGGTTGAGATTGGCGAGCATGGCGAAATTGGTGTTGATAATCGCCGCATCGACTTCAGGCAGCACGCGCGGAAGCTGTGGAGCATCAAGCTCTTTAAAACGCAGCTTGTGCGGATTTTTGGTGATGTCTGCAACGCTGATAAGCTCGCCACTTTTGAGTGCAATCAGCCCTTCTTTTTCGAGAATTCGCAACGCACGTGCACCATTCGAAGGGTCATTTGGAATTGCGATAGTTGCACCATTTTTGAGCTCTTTAAGGCTTTTGATTTTTTCTGAATACACACCCATTGGCTCGAGATGAATCGCCGCAATCGCAACAAGTTTTGTGCCCTTTTCGCGATTAAAACTTTCGAGATAGGGTTTGTGCTGGAAAAAGTTCACATCAATCGAGCCGTCATCAAGCGCCATATTTGGAATCACATAGTCATTAAACTCTCGAATCTCGAGCGTAATTCCCTGCTTTTTGAGCGGAGCAACAATTTGTTCGAGCATGATAGCATGTGGCTCGGGCGTTGCGCCCACAATCACTTTGCCATTTTTGGCATGCAGTGGCACAAATGCTAACAACGTGGCAAACAAAATCAGGCGAAATGTCATAGCAAACTCCTTAATTCACTTGTTTAATGAATGCTTCTTTTTCAAGATAATAGCGCACAGTACTCAAAACCTTTTGTGCATCGGCTTTCGAACCATAGGGTCCAATGAGCACACGATAGACGGTTTTATTGTTCACATTTTCTTCTTGGACACGATAGGGCAGCTTGTGGCTTTTGAGTTTTTTGGCAAAGTCGCTATCTTCTGAAAAGCGACTCACTGATGCTGCTTGGATAAAGAAAGAGCCATTTGGGTCGCTCGCAACATCGACAATCTTTGGCGGGGCAGCGGGCTTGGGCGCTTCGCTTGCTGTTGGGGCTGGTTTTGGCGCGGCAGGCGGCGGAGCAACAGGAGTTGTCGTGCTGGGCGCAGGAGTTGGGGTTTGCGCAGCAGGTGGCGGCGTGGGCGTTGGAGCAGGCGCGGGAGCTGGGGCTGGATTTTGGGGCTTAAAGAGACTCTGCAAATCATCATTATTGCCTATTCCCGGAGGCGGGGCTATGGTTGTAGGCTGCTGGGAGCTTGGTTTTGCTGGAATCTCGGGCTTAGGCTGCTCGTTTTTGATACGTGCGATAATATCTTCAAATTTATCCTTGCTGGGCACTGCTGGCGTTGTGGCAGGAGGCTGGATAGAATCACCGCCCAAGCCTGTGGGTTGCGATGGTGCTGGTGCGAGGGGACCTTGAGGCTGTTTGGGCGACTCCTCACGTGTGAGCGCATAGATAGCAAACACGACAACGAGCAAGAGAATGACCGCCATCGCGACAATCAAAAAGATTTTTTTTGAGCGCCCTTTGGTTTCTTTTTCGTCCTCGTCATCATCAATCAGAATATCACTTAGCTCATCTTCATCTCTATTGCGCATCTTAAATCTCCTTAGGTTCTCTGGCTTTTACATGTGCTTTGCCCATGAAGCGCCACGTTCTTTGTTGTAGACGTCATAGGGAAGTGCAAGAATATTAAATTCGCGTGGAACATCGGGGTTAGGGAACATCTTCCATTCCACAGGCATTTTTTGAGCAAGTTTTGTCGAAAGCATCTTGCCTAGCTGATAGCCTTCTTGCAATGCTGTATGCCCTTTATGGACATAAAGGTGTAAATGTCCTCGCGTTTTGGTCGTATAGGCTGTGAAATTAATGAAACCCTCCTCGCGCAACAAAAGCTGTGCACGATGCCAAAAACGTTCAGCATTATAGCCATTGTAGTCGAACACAATATTTTCAACAATGTCACGCTCATTGATAAGAGAATGAGCAATCGTAATCTTCCCTGCTTGGTGGTCTTGAATCAGCCCTCGTGTCAATGGAGCATTGACTTTCGTAAATTTATCATAAAATATGCGCCCATTGAATCGAATCTTTTCTCCTAAGCCCGTTTGTTTCTGCCAATAATGATTTGTAATCATCTTTATCAGCGACAAATCCATATTGCTAACAGCCATACCTGCCCCCTTTAATGAATGGCACTACCCGAAAATTGCCCTGTCATAGGTAGGGAATTTTTTGGATAATTGCATAATCTCTGCTTTTATTTTTTGATGAACCTCGTCATTTCCGATATGATCCAAAACATCGGCGATTTTTTCAGCGATAAATGTAAATTCAGCCTCGCCCATATTGCGCGATGTCAAAGCCGCGCTGCCAATGCGCACGCCGCTTGTAACAAATGGGCTACGTGTCTCGCCCGGAACGGTGTTTTTGTTCACGGTGATTCCGCTTGCACCAAGCGCCTTGTCTGCGTCTTTTCCGCTAAAATCTCTATCTAAAAACGATAGCAATATGAGATGATTATCCGTACCCCCACTGACGATATTATACCCTCTTTGTGCTAAAACTTTCGCAAGAATCCGCGCATTTGCCTTGACTTTTTTTGCATATTCCTTCCATTCGGGCTTGAGATTCTCGGCGAACCCAACGGCTTTGGCGGCGATGACATGCATGAGCGGACCTCCCTGAATGCCCGGGAAAATGGCTTTGTTAATCTTAGTGGCAATCTCCGAATCATTGGTGAGAATGAGCCCGCCGCGCGGACCGCGCAAGGTTTTGTGCGTGGTGCTCGTAACGACATGACAATGCGGGAAAGGATTGGGATATTCACCCGCAACGACAAGCCCAGCGACATGCGCGATGTCGGCAAGCAGAATCGCGCCAACACTATCGGCAATCTCGCGAAACTTTGCGAAGTCAAGCTCACGCGCATAAGCGCTAAAGCCGCAAACAATCATCTTGGGCTGTACAATCTTGGCAATCTCGGCGACTTTGTCATAGTTGATGTATCCATCAAGTTCCACACCATAGAAAAAGCTCTGATAGATTTGCCCACTGCTGCTGACTTTGGCACCATGCGTGAGATGCCCGCCGTGGCTTAGGTCCATGCCTAAAATCTTATCATAGGGCTTCAGCAATGCCGCATACACACCCGCATTTGCCTGCGAACCCGAATGGGGCTGGACATTTGCAAATGCGCAACCAAATAGCCGTTTAGCACGTTCAATCGCGATTTCTTCGATTTGGTCGACAAACTCGCAACCTCCATAATAGCGCTTATAAGGGTAGCCCTCGGCATATTTATTCGTCAGCACACTCCCCATGGCTTTCATGACGCTAGGGAATGTAAAATTTTCGCTGGCTATCATCTCAAGATGAGTATTTTGCCGCTCAAACTCTTTTTGAATGAGGTCAAATATTTCTTTATCATCAAACACTCTTTGTTTCTCCTTTATTCTTTAGACGGACGCAAAGCCGGAAATAGAATCACATCTTTAATCGAATGATTCCCTGTCAAAAGCATCACAAGCCTATCCACACCAATGCCTTCGCCCGCAACAGGCGGCATGCCATATCCAAGCGCATTGATATAATCCTCGTCCATGCTTTGGGCTTCCTCATCGCCTGCGGCTTTTGCCCGCATCTGCGCCTCAAATCGTTCGAGCTGGTCAAGCGGGTCATTGAGCTCGCTAAAACCATTTGCAATCTCTTTGCCATCGATAAAGAGCTCAAATCTATCGGCAAGTGTCGAATCGTTATCATTCCTGCGGGCAAGCGGGCTGATTGCGATTGGAAAATCTGTTACAAAAGTGGGTGCAATGAGCTTATCTTCGACAAACGCATCAAATGCCGCACCTTGCAATTTGCCAAGATTTTTATCCGTACACTCTACACCATTTTGAGTAAGATACACATAAAGTGCGTTTGCATCGTTCACAATCTCACGTGGAATCCCACCAATCTCATGCAGCGCATCGACATAGCGCACGCGCGAAAAATGCGTGAGGTTGATTGCGCCCTTATCGCCCTGCACAACCTCGCCAAGCCCCAAAGTCGTGCGCAAAAATGCAAAGAGTTCTTCGGTCAGCGCGATTAAATCATCATAAGTTTTATATGCCCAATAAAATTCTATCATCGTAAATTCTGGATTGTGTGCATAATCCATTCCTTCGTTGCGAAAATTGCGGTTGATTTCAAACACAGCCTCAAACCCCCCAACAATCAGCCGTTTGAGATAAAGTTCGGGAGCAATGCGCAAGAATCGGTCGACACCAAGCGCATTATGGTGCGTGATAAAAGGCTTTGCGTTCGCACCACCGGCAATAGGGTGCATCATCGGTGTTTCGACTTCTAAGAAGTTTTTGTCTTCAAAAAAGCGGCGCAATGCGCTGATGATTTGGGTGCGCTTTTTGAATGTTTCTTTGACATCTGCATTCATAATGCAATCGAGATAACGTTGGCGATAGCGCAGCTCGATGTCGACTAGTCCATGGTATTTTTCGGGCAAAGGAATGAGTGCTTTGGTGAGAATCTTGAGCTGTGTCGCATGCAACGAGAGCTCGCCCATTTTGGTCACAAATGGGAATCCGCTTGCGGCGATGATGTCGCCCACCTCGATGTGCTTCTTGAACACGGCAAAACTCTCACCCAAATCATCGGTGCAGAGATAAAGTTGCAAAATACCGCTGTCGTCTTGAATCTTGACAAACGCTGCCTTGCCCATAAGCCGCAAGAATCGGATGCGTCCAACGACAGATTCACGCGCGCCCTCTTCGCGCTGCTCCTTTTGCAAATGCGCAAACTTCGCGACAAAAGCAGCGTTTGAGAGTGTACGCTCGCATGCATTATCGTAGGGATTGTGCCCCAAATCTCGAAGCTGCTGCGCCTTTTGGATTCGCTGTTTTACATATTGATTATCAAGAAAGCCTAACATACGCATGCTTTACCACGAGAAAAGAGAGCCCGATTCGTTGTTTTCGGTCGGCTCGAGTGTGAGATTTTGCGTAGCTTGGTCGATGCCCTGCCCCGCATCGCGCGTGAGCTGCTGCACAGATTCGATGCGCACAATCGTTGCACCCGCGCGCAACATCACAGGATAGAGTGCGCTGCCCTCGGCATATTCTTGAATGGGTTTGCGGATAAATTCAACATTTGAGAGCGCATAGATGATGATAGAAAGAATCAAAAAGACTTTTGCCATAGCAAACAACACGCCCAAAAAGCGATTGACAGAACCAAGCGCGCTTGCGCCCACAAGCCGTGAGACAACATCAGAAAGCACAAGCGCCGCAATCCACACCACAGCAAGCACAACTACGAATCCAACAATGAATATGAGCGAGCTGTTCGCAAGGTCATAGATGTTGTTACTAAACCATTGTCCAATTTTCTCGCCCCACAAAGACGCTGCCCAGACACCCCCGATGATACCCACGATACCAAAAAATTCTTTGACGAGTCCATTGATGATTCCCTTAATGCCAAGCAAGATAATGAGAATCGCTAATGCAATATCTAGGTAGTTGAACCCACTCATGCCAAGTTCTCCCTTTTGAGCAACAATTGCAGAGATTGTAACGCAAAGAAACTTATATTCTGATTTACAAATCCGACTTTGTCAAACTCGGTGCGCTACGACATGCCCAATTTTTCCGCCACACAAAAAGCACAAGCGCAATCATCGCCATGAGCAACGAGAGAATCTGTCCCATTGAGAGTGAAAAAGCCACAAAACCAATCTGCGAATCAGGCTCGCGATAAAATTCAGCGACAAAGCGCATGAGCGCATACGCAAACAAAAACAAAGCCCCAATTTGTCCACAGAATCGCTCGCGTTCGCGGTAGATTTTGTAGTAGGCATAGACAATCACAAACACGACAACGCCTTCAAGAAAAGCTTCGTAGAGTTGCGATGGATGGCGCAAGATTCCATGCACAGAGATTGCCCACGGCACATCAGTCTCTCTGCCCACAAGCTCTTGATTAAGAAAATTACCGATTCGCCCAAAAACATAGCCCAGCGGCACACTCAAGCCCACAAGGTCCATAACGCGCCAAAAATCGACGCCATCTTTTTTGTGCCGATAGGCAAACCATAAAGAGGCGAGCAACGCGCCAACTAAAGCTCCATGGAAACTCATACCCCGAATCCCAACAAAAACACCATTGTAATAAGGATTAAACATCTGCCAAGGCTCTGTGAGATAAAAAACAAAAGCACCCGATTCATACGGAATTACATAGATGAGAATATAGCCAATGCGTGCGCCTAGCAGCACGCCGACTTCAACCCAAAAGAAATAATCGAATAATAATTTTTCATCGAGCGAAAAAAAGGGCTTTGCCTTAGGATTTTTGCGCTCTTCAAGCTGCACAAATGCGCGTCCAAGATATAACGCACACAACAATGCTGTGATATATGCAAGCGCATACCAATGAATTTTGAAACCCAAAAATGTAAAAGCAACAGGGTCAAAATGGCTATAAATTTCGTGCCACATTATTGGTTGTCCTGCGGATTCAAGAGTGTTACATTGAATGCTTGCAACAAATGCACATCGCGCAAATAATAAGCGAGCTTGAGTTCCATAATGTCAAGGACAATATGAATGTGCTGCTGATTGTGAAGTTTGAGCAAAAGCCCACAAATCGATGGATGGACATCTGCTGCATCGAGGATAATAAGACGTAATGTGTCATTCTCTTTGAGCGCGAGGTCACGAATGGTTTTTTTAAAAAAGCGATAGTCCTCCTCGCCGTTCATATCTCCCTTGATGCGCAATGCGCCATCGGCTAGACGTTTGATTTTCATCAGGATTCCTTCACGTTGATTTGCTAATCCATAAAAATTTTTGGCAATGGAGAATGAAAATGATAGCCCAAAAGTTCTAATTTCAAAGCATGGAGCATGATTCGCTCACTACTGCGCCCGCCATAGCACACATCGCCTAGAATCGGAAAACCGATATGCGCAAGATGCACACGGATTTGGTGTGTGCGCCCTGTGTGGGTGATGATTTTGAGCAATGTCTTATTGTTACGATATTCAAGCGGCTCGATATGCGTGATTGCGCTTTGCCCCTTATCGCTCACAACCGAATACGCCTTTGTGCCTTTGCGCGTCAGAATCGGCGCGTCTATCGTCTGTTCGTCTTTGAGCAGCCCACAAACCACGGCGCGGTATTCTTTATAAACCTGCTTCTGTTGATAGGCAGCAACCGCTCTTTGCTTGAATGCATGCGTTCCTAGCAAAATGACACCGCTTGTCTCTTTGTCGAGCCGATTGATAAGCTCCAAAGAGATTCCGCGCAACAAATCTTCGGACACCACAAATGGCGGTTTGTCAAGCGCAAGACAATCTTTGTCTTCAAACAGCACCATAGGAGCAAATTCTTTGCGCACCTCGAAGACTACGTGTTCAGGCAAAAGGGCGCGCGCAACATGCAAGCGCTTGCCACAGGCGAGCACGAGCCCTTTGTCAATCAATGTCTTCGCCTGCGTATGCGAGATGTTTTGTGCTTTTGCGAGGAGTTTATAAGCTTTTTCCATTGTGATTCTCATTTCAAAAGAGTCCAAAATTGCTCTTTATCGGGGATTTTTCGCAAATATGTTTTGGGCAAAGCAACGAGATTTGCGAGTTTATCGGGCAATTCTTGCGCGTCTATGAGCTGATAATTTTCGACCAAGTCAAACAGCGGAATCTGATTGAAAATGGCATGCCCGCTTAGAAGCGGCACGCCAAAAGCCGCAACCTCGATGGGGTTGTGTCCGCCCACAGGCACAAACGAGCCACACAAGACAACGACTGACGCAATCGCATAAAACTCGACAAGCTCGCCTAGACTATCAGCAAGGACAATGTCGGATTCTAAAAACATGCCACCCGCGCTGCGCCGAGCCATTGTGTGCCCAGCAAAATGTGCTTGTATGAGCTCCCAAACCGAATCGAATCGTTCGGGATGGCGGGGTGCAACAAGTAATGTAAAAGGTGGCTTTTTAGAATCGGCATACAATGGGCGCAATGCCTCAAAAAGCAAGGATTCTTCGTCTTTGTGCGTGCTCGCCAACACAACGAGCGGACGCGTGGGCTGCGTGAAAAGATGTTGCGTTGTGGGGAGGTTTAGAATCTTGAGATTGCCCGCAACAGAGACATTTTGTGCGCCAATGGATTGCAGACAATCTTTGTCGGAATCGCTTTGGGCGAGAACTCTATCGATATGTGCGAAGATATGCGCATAGAACCACGCGAAGCGGAGATATTTGGGATAGGAACGAGACGAGATTCGCGCATTGAACAGCACCGTTTGCGCGCCGCGCCGTTTCGCAACAACAAAGAGTGCAAGCCATAGCTCTGCTTCGAGCACCAAAAGCTTGCGCACATCGCCAACCCACAACGGCAGAAGCGCCTCAAAGGGCAGATAGCGCACGAAGATATGCAGGCGCTCGTTCCCGCATGTCTGTTGCAGCGACACAGCCTTGTCGTGCCCTGTTTTTGTGATTGTCGTGAGCAAAACGTTTGTCTCACACCCAGAATCTTGCAGCCGTGAAAGCAGCGGCAGAAGCGAGCTCACCTCACCAAGCGAGCATGCATGAAACCAAAAATCGATTCGCTTTTGCGGAAAGGTATTGCGCCACAATGCAAAACGTGCAGGCAAAGAATGCTTGTATTTTGCCTTGAGCACAAGCAGTGGCAATGCAAGCAACACAAAAAGCTGCACGAGCCAAACAAGCACAAAATAGAATGCGAAAAACATTAGCAATCCAAATCGCTACTCCACAGCCTCAAGTTCGGAAGGTTTTTGCGTTTTGTGCTCTTTTTTTGCCTTCGTCTTGGTTTCTTTTTCTTGCACAGGTGCATTCTCGTCGACATAGAGAATCCGCCCGCAATGCGGGCAGGTGATGATGTCCTCGCTCTTGCGAATGTCGATATAGAGTTTATCATTGAGACGAATAAAACAACCACCACATGCACGTTTATAGATAGGAACAACACTTGTATTGCGCGCCCATTTGCGAATCTTTTCATAAAAATGGGTAATCTTTGGGTCCATATTCCGCGTGAGCTCATTTTTGGTATGCAAAACCCCCTCACGTTGTTTATAAATCTCATCGAGCACACCCTGCACAGAAACGCGCAATTCTTGTTCACGTGTATTTAGTGCTTCAATCTCTGCTTGTCGACTTGAAATTTCTTCCTCTTTTGCAGCCTTGTTTTTGCTAAGACGTTCGATTTCTTCATTGGCAAATGTAACTTGTTCTTTGAGAATCTCCTCCTCAAGACTTAGTGCCTTATTTTCTTTTTCAGTCTTAATCATTTTCCATTTACGCGCAATATCTTCAAGCTTCTTATTAAGCTCTGCTAGATGAATTTCATTCTTGCCAATTTTCAGACAAATATCTTTGTAATCATCTTGCAAAAGCGCAATCTCATTTGCCAATTTGTCCTTTTGTTTAATCACTTGATTGACTTCAAATTTTGCTTCAGTGATTCGTGGTTCAAACGAATCGATTTTCTTGTCAATTTCGGCAACTTCAATGAGCTGCTGTAAATAACGATTCATCTCTGCTCCTTTTAGAAAATAATGAATGGCTGTTGGACATCATAGCCTTGTGCTTCGATTCCAAACGTTTGCAAAATCTCGAGCATAAATGTAACAAAAAATCTCTCGCTCTCGAAATGCCGTATATCAAAGATTGTGCGCCCCATGCTCCGCGCAATCATTGCGTCATGATAGCGCAAATCGCCGCTCAAAAGGCAATCGACATCAACCAAATCTGCCATACTTGCACCCGCTCCGCTAATGAGTGCGGCAGTGCGATAGGCAGGCTTGGGATTCGCGCACACAATCTGTGTGAGTCCAAATTTGTCTTTGAGGCTTGCAACACATTCTGCATGCGTCCAATGCGGCTCGAAAGTGGCGACAAAACCATCGCTTTGTGCAGCAAAGCCCAAAACGCGCTCAACAAGCAAACGCGAGAAATGGCTTTTGTCAAAATTTGTGTGTAGCGCAAGGAGTGCGATGTTTTTGCGCAACAGAATCTGGACGATATGCGCAGGGTAGCGCGCGGTATCAAGGCATTTAAGAGGCTTGAACAACAGCGGGTGATGCACAATCAACAGTGAATCACAGGCGAGCGCCTCGGCAATCTCAAGCGTTGCCTCGAGACTCACAGCAACATTTGCGACTTGCTGTGTCGCGCTGCCGATGTTGAGCCCGCAATTGTCCCACGATTCTTGGAGTGCAAAGGGCGAAAGCGAATCAAGTGCGCTCATAATGTCGCAGATTCTATGCACGTCGTTTGTCCCGTTCGCTCTCTTGCGCTTTGTAAAGCACAGCAGATTCTTTTGCGAGTTCGCGAATCTTGAGAATATAATTTTGGCGCTCGGTCGCCGAAATCGCCTTGCGTGCATCAAGTACATTGAAACAATGGCTTGCCATCATCACGCAATCATAAGCAGCAAGCGGCAGCTCCGCAGCAAGTGCTGTACGTGATTCGCTTTGGAAGCTTTCAAACAATGCAAAAAGGCGCTCTATTGTGGCAATCTCGAAATGATATTTGGAGAATTGATACTCGCTTTCCAAGTGTACATCGGCATAGCGAAAGCCCTTGCTGTATTCGAGCTCGAAGACATTTTCGATACCCTGCAAATACATGCAAAGCCGCTCTGCACCATAAGTGAGCTCGACAGCCACAGGCTCGCAGGCGATTCCGCCGACTTGTTGGAAATAGGTGAATTGCGTAACCTCCATACCATCGAGCCACACTTCCCAGCCAAGCCCCCACGCGCCGAGTGTTGGCGATTCCCAATTGTCCTCAACAAAGCGAATGTCATGTTTTGCAGTGTCGAGCCCGAGCGCTTGCAGGCTCTTGAGATAGAGTTCTTGAATATTTTCGGGGCTTGGTTTGATGAGCACCTGAAATTGATAATAGCTGCCCAAACGATTGGGATTCTGCCCATAGCGCCCGTCTGTTGGGCGGCGCGAAGGAGCGACATACGCCACGCTCCAAGGCGCGCTATCGAGCGAACGCAGCAAGGTCGCGGGGTGGAATGTCCCTGCACCAGCGGGAATATCGTAGGGTTGGACGATGAGGCAGCCCTGCTCTTTCCAAAACAACTGCAAGCGCAACAACAAATCAGAAAATGTCATGCCATTTAGCTCCTAAAAAACGCGATTCTAGCATAAAGAAGCTAAAAGTTTGATAAAACTTTGGCTTTAAGCAAAGCGCAGGCGAGAGGCACAATCATGAGCATAGAATCGAATCGATTGCCTCACAGATGACTTCCTCGCTTCTGCCGATATTGAATACGCATTCCTCGCGAAATGCGGCAATCTCACTGCTCTTGTCTTCGTTTTTGTCTAGAATCTGCTTGAGCTCTTGAAAGTTTTTTGCCACATAGCCAATGCGGTGGATATGTTTCACCATCTCAATATCATCGCTTTCTAGCGGCGCGAAAAAGACGGAGGGGCGCAAAGTGCTCAAAGAGAAAGTATAGGCTGTGGTCGAAAAATCTGTTATCAACATTTGCGTTTGGTCGTAGAATCCCGAGCCCGGCGACTCGTCAAAAATCAGCCGCGATTCATTAGCAAAACGATACTTGAGCATTTTGTGCGATTCTGCAATTTTTTGCCAATATGCAGCTGGGTGGGGACGATAGGCAATCTTTTGGTTGGTATTGCTCAAAAGCCATTCGAGAAGATTCGCATCATACCCAGCACAAATAGTAGAAGCAAATAAGTAATTTGCATCATGAATCGTTGCGGCATAGGTAATTCTATCAGGCTCTTGCGTTGGTTTTTGGGCAAGTGAGCTATCAAATTTTGGATAGCCGCCATAAATCAATTGATTTGTAGAGTTAGGATGCAGCCGCTCATAGCATTCCACAAAAATTTTACTTGGTGCAATGATATAATCATACGGAACAACTTTAGGTGCTTGCAACATCGAATGGGGCATTAAAAGACGTTTTGCCGTTTTGCTTAAAAAGTCATCTGGTATGTCCATTAGATGTTTTGAATCCATTTCAACAATAAGGTCGATTTCTTTTAGGTCAATCTGGATTGGTATGCTCCCCTCTGGCGTATCAACCACCCAAGCCACAGGGGAAATAGACGTAAATTGCGATTCAAAATCGGCAGGCATTGGCGTTGCTTTGACAAGAATCACTTGATGTTTCTGCGCGAGTTTTTTGGGCAGATTTCCTAATTGTTTATAATAATTTCCCTTTGGAAGGAAGAATACAATATTTTTCTTCGTTGGTGAAAGAAGACCTTTAATTCTCTCTACCAAATCCGCTTCGATTTTGCGCACTTGTTGTTCAAAACTCATAAGAGACTCCTTGCAAGAAAATCGCCAATCTTTTCACTTGGCGCAGAATCGCGCGCGCAAAGGAGGACATTTTCTTTGAGAGATTCGAGGCTATGGGCAAAGATTCCAAAGACATTGAGCGCCGCAAATTGCGGCGAATCGACCTCAACGCTTTTGAATGCGGGCAAGAAAAAGATGACGGGCTTTTGGTAATAAAACGCATAGGCATAAGCGATATGCGAGGTTGTCGTTACCATGCAACATGTGCCTTGCAGATTCTGCAAGGAATCGATACATGAGATTCTGCCCCTATGATGCAGAGAATCAAGAACAGATTGCGTTAAATTTTGGGGGTGTTTGGATAAATAAAAAACATCTGCGGGGGGGGGGGGGGGGGGGGGGGGGGGGGGGGGGGGGGGGGGGGGGGGGG
>CAMWUR010000050.1 GCA_947177485.1 uncultured Helicobacter sp. | reverse complement strand
AATAAAATCAGTCTGGCGGTATGGCAAATACATCACATATTCTGCCCCCCCCCCCGCCGCACACGCAATAATATCACTTTTGTTGATTTCCATTGTTTTTCCTTTTAGGTTGGTATTTTGTCTTTGTCAAGACGTACAAACAAAACAAGAATTGCGATAATAATGACAATCTTAAGAAATATCTCTGCCATAGAGCTGTGTTCTTCTGCAGTCTCGAGTTCCTCTGTGCTCAACGCAAACTTTTGGAGTGCGAGCTTTTGTTTAGAATCGGGCAAGAGTTCATAAAAAATTGTCTGAATCATATTATCAAGACTTGCATTTATTCCTTCGTCTTTAATCAGTTTTTCGCTACGTTCGGCAAGAGCAGCAAGCTTTTGTGATGACGATTCTGTGTGATGTGATGTCCATACGGCAATCTTGTTTTCTTTTTGAGCAACAAATACCAAAATATTTTTGCCAGAATATAGAGATTCGAGGGGTTTTGACAAGAGCTCGATATAGCGATTGACATAGACACCATTTAAGCTTGGAATGCTTACAAACGTCATTTCTGGCGTACCAGGTAATTCTTGAAATTGCGCATTGATGTCCAAAATCTTTTTATGCAAATTTGAATCTAAAATCTGTGCGGTATCATAGATAAAAACATCTTTTTGAAACGCAATGGGTTTTATAGTTTCAAAATAATATTTATAAATAGAACCAATACCGCCCACAACTATCATTATTAGCAAAAACAATAGAATAAAAGAGGTCATCTTATTAAAAAGGACTGTCTCTTGAAATTTGCGTAATGTTTTATGGATATAACGCAAACTTGTTAATCGATAATAGCGCAATCTTCTGCCAAGCTTCATTTCTTACCTTTCTTTGATAATTTTGCCGCCTTTGAGGCGATACACGCTTTCACAATGCTCGATTGTACTTAAACGATGTGCGATAATCAATAGCGTCTTCTGCTCGCTTGCAGCATAGATGCTATCCATAATCATCGCTTCGGTTTGCATGTCGAGCGCGCTCGTTGCTTCATCGAGCACGAGAATCTCGGGGTTGCCATAGAGTGCGCGCGCAATCGCAATGCGCTGTTTTTGCCCACCACTCAAGAGATTCCCGCCCTCGCCAACCTGTGTCGCTAAGCCCTCTTTTTGCTGCAAAATCTCGAGCATTCCTGCTTGCTGCAACACAGAAACAAGACGTTCTTTGTCATAATCGCGTCCAAAAACGATATTGTCTGCCACAGAACCATCAAACAAATAAACATTTTGAGGGATATAGCCCACTTTAGCTCGCCAAGATTTGATATTCTCCAACGTAAGCGGCACATTATCCACACACACATTACCTGCATTGGGACGATAGAGACCAATGATTAAATCGACCAACGTGCTTTTTCCTCCGCCCGATTCTCCCACAAAAGCAACCTTTTCACCCTTGCGAATCGTTAAAGAAACATCAACAAAAAGTGGCTGCTTGTCTGTATAAGAAAACGATAGATTCTTGAGCTCAATTTTTTGTTCAAATGCAAGAGCCGTATCTCCCAATTTTTTGCTTGGTAATAATAAATCATTATAAACAACTTCGAGGGAACGATGGTAGAATAGAATATAATTATAACTATCAAAAATCCGATTGATAGATGGTAATAAACGATAGAGTGCGAGCACATAGGTTGAAAGGAGCGGCAAAAAAACTTTCACATCACCATTTTTTATATAGACTAAATACGAAACAATCAGCACCATCACACAGAATCCAACGGCTTCGAGAGTGAGGCGCGGGAGATGCAAAAAGGTGCGGTGAATGATATTTGCATGCGCGACTTTCGATGAGACGTCGAGAAATTGAGCACGCAAAGGAGAGCGGATATTTTGGAGCTTAATCCACTTGAAATTGCCAAAAGTTGAGTTGAGAATCTCATAGAAAATTTTCTGATTCTCTTCGCGTTCCTTGCCTTCTTTTTTAAGGATTTTCGAGAAACCACTCTTGATGAGTAGCACAGCAACAAATAAGAAAATCGTGAGCGAAAGCGTGATTGTCCAATCAACAAATAAAAGCAAAGCATAAAGTAAAATAACGATAAAAATTTCGGAAAACATAAAGAGCACAGAGCTCAATAAAATCGTAAAATTAGATGCCTCGTTGATAATCGTTTTAGAAAGATTCGCGCTGTTTTTATTGACAAAATCTTGATAGCTCAACGCCAAATAACAAGCAAAAAGTTTTTGCGATAATTCATGATAAGTACCATACGAAAGTTTTGCAAGGCTATATTGATACGCGAGATTAAGCAAACTCCGAATGATATAGAAAAACAACAAAAAAACGCCAAAAGCGACCACAAAATCTTTAGGACTTGTAAAACCAATGATAGTATATGCAAGCTTAAAATAAGGATTGGATTCTAAAACACTAAAATCTGTCGAGACCATGATAAATGGCATAATCGCTGAAACGCCGACCATTTCGACAAGAGAGATGACAATTGAAAAAATAAAAAGCAAAGCAATCTGCCTCTTGTCCCGTTTGGTGAGCAAAAAAGAAAGCTTCTCGAACATGCAACCTGCCCAAATCTATTTCAAAACGATAGAATTTTAACATATCTCAAATAAATTGTAGATTAAAATATGCCCAAACTGATTCACAAAGGAGACCGTATGAAAGAGATTGCGATTATTGGGCTGGGCTATGTGGGCTTGCCGCTTGCAGTGGCATTTGGCAAAAAATATCGCGTACATGGCTTTGACATCAAAAGTGAGCGCATCGCCGAACTACAACACGGAATCGACAGCACACTCGAATGTTCGTCCGAAGAATTGCGCGCAGCAACCAAGCTAAGTTTTAGCACCGATGTTGCAAGCATTGCGAGCGCACAGATTTATATCATCACCGTTCCCACGCCAACAGATTGCTACAACAAGCCTGATTTGCGCCCGATTCTAGGCGCGAGTCAAACGATTGGACAGACACTCAAAAAGGGTGATATTGTGATTTATGAAAGCACAGTCTATCCCGGCTGCACAGAAGAAGATTGCGTCCCAATCCTTGCGCGTGAGAGTGGTTTGCGTTACAATGTCGATTTTTTCTGTGGCTATTCGCCCGAGCGAATCAATCCGGGCGACAAGCAGCATCGCCTCGAAAACATCAAAAAGGTTGTGAGCGGCTCGACAGAAGCAGTTGCAGATGAAATAGAAGCCCTCTATGCGTCCATCATCACGGCTGGAATCTACCGCGCACAAAGCATCAAGGTCGCCGAGGCGGCAAAGATTATCGAAAACTCGCAACGTGACATCAATATCGCGTTTGTCAACGAGCTTGCGCTGATTTTTGAAAAAATGGGCATCGACACATTAAGCGTGCTCGAGGCAGCAGGTAGCAAATGGAATTTCTTGCCATTTCGTCCGGGGCTTGTCGGTGGGCATTGCATTGGTGTGGACCCCTACTATCTCACATACAAAGCTGAATCGCTCGGCTACCATTCGCAAGTCATTCTTGCAGGGAGACACATCAACGACAGCATGGCAGAAAAGGTTGCAGCACGTGCAGTGAAACTCATGATTCACAAAGGGCATAAAATCAACGGCGCAAAAGTCGCCATTTTAGGCATTACATTCAAGGAAAACTGCCCCGACATTCGCAATTCAAAAGTCTTTGATGTCGTGCGCGAACTCGAAGAGTTTGGCTGCGTCGTCAGCCTGTTTGACCCATGGGCACATGATGATGATGTTTACCATGAATATAAAAAACACTTGAATGATTTGGCAAGTTTCCAAACAAACAATTATGCTTGTGTGATTCTTGCAGTCGCACATGAGCAATTTCAACTGCTCAATTTCGAGCGCTCACAGACGATTCTCTATGACCTCAAAGGAATGCTGCCTTTGGGCAAAAGCGATGCGCGTCTATGAAGCCTCGCCTAGCAATCCTCATCTATTCGCTCGGTGGCGGTGGAGCTGAACGTGTGTTGCTCACGTTGTTGCCACATCTACAAGCCGTGTTTGATGTGCATCTGTTTGTGCTCGAAGACAAAAATAGCTATGGTGCAGAGGTGGATTATGAGGTTTTGGGGGATTCCAAAAGCGATGAAAGCGCAGCGCAAAAGCTCTTACGTCTGCCCTTTTTGGCGCGCGCACTTGCGCGCAAACTTCGCGATTCTCATATCAAGCTGTGCCTCTCATTGCTCAATCGCCCCAATTATATCAACCTCATTGCAAGCAAAATCACGGGGCATACGGCGATAATTAGCGAGCATGCGACACCGAGTCTGCAACACCAAAAAGGGCTTGGAGGCGCAATCAATCGTTGGCTCATTCGCGCACTCTATCCGCATGCCGCGCATATCATCGCGGTTTCTGACGGTGTGCGCAACGACCTTGCGACACATTTTGGAATCCAAAACATCACGACAATCCACAATCCTTTCAATCTCGCCCAAATCAAATCCCAAAGCCTCATGACAAACACGCGCATTGCCGAGCTCGAACACCAAAAACATGCGGGCAGAATCTTGCTTGTTTCGCTCGGGCGGCTCGATAGTGGCAAAAACCATCGCCTGCTGCTACTTGCAATGGCGCGGCTCAAACAGATTCTCGCTGCGCCTCCGCTCTTGCTCATTCTTGGCGAAGGCGAGCAGCGCGACAATCTGCACGAGATGATAAACGCGCACAATCTCGCCGATTGTGTCGTGCTCGAAGGATTTGTGCGCAATCCCTATCCTTATATCAGACTCGCAAACGCAACGCTTTGCGCGTCTTTGTACGAAGGGTTTCTCAATGTCCTAGTCGAATCGCTCGCGCTTGGAATCTTGCCCATTAGCAGCGACTGCCCGAGCGGTCCGCGCGAAATCTTAGAATCAACAAACCCAGCCTACAACGCGACAACAGAAATCACGCGCTATGGCGTACTCTTTCCAAGCAGCTCCATCACAAGCGAGGAGACATCGCTTGACTGCCTTGTCGCGATTCTCGCACAGCTTTGTGATAGAGAATTGTCGATTGCGCCCGAGATTCTCGAAGAACGTGCATGTTTTTTTGACACAACAAGAATCGCGCAGCAATATTGCACGCTCCTTATGCAAGCCGCGAAAGGAGATTTGTAAAAGAATCTTTAAACGCAGCAATGCCTTGCGCAAAGAGTTTTGCAGACAATGCAGCGACATCGATTCCAAAAGAATCCATACGCTTTTGAAGCTCATCGACACTACACGAAGCAATCGCGTCATTTTGCTCATTTGGCGCTTGTGTGCCGTTCGCAAAAGCCCGCAACGCAGGCAGTGGAGCGGTATTGACACAGTTCTCAAACAACAATGCACGGATATAATAATCACTCGGCAACTCTTCGCCTTTGACGCCCGTGCTGGCAAACAATGTGCGCAGATAAGAAGGCGCTTTTGTTTGCAAGATTTTATGAATCCATGCCGCATTGGTGATTCCTAGCATCGGTGGTTGTTGCAGGTTGGTACATGCCCTATCAAAACGTGACACAAATACGCTCACCACAGCTTGCGCATTTTTAGGATTTTCATGCAAACTCTCAAGGATTTTCACCGCCTGCAGAGGTGAAAAAACAAGCGTTGCGTTCACAGAGATTCCCTCGAGAAAGAGTGTGCGCATTACCGCATAGCCCGCTTCTGTCGCTGGGACTTTGAGCATCACATTGGGTTCATCGATTGTGCGAAAAAGCCGTCTGCCCTCATCGACAGATTGCGCAACATCATCGCACAAAAATGGGTCAATCTCAATGCTGACCCAACCATTTTGCGGGTTTGCGTCATATAGCGGACGTAGAATCTGTGCAGCCTTTTTGATGTCTGCTGTGGCAAGCGATTCATAGATTGCTTTCGCGCTGCTGCCCTGCTTTTTTAGCCGCTCAATATCGTTCGCATAAGACGGGTTATGCAATGCCTGCTCAAAAATTGCCGGGTTACTTGTCGCACCTTTTAACTCCCAGCTTTTCATATATTGCGCAAATTCCTCTGTCAAAAACGCACGCTCGATAAAATCGCACCAAAGACTAAAGGTTTTAAACATCATAATCCACTCCTTAAAATCCTAATTCTAATCGCTTTGTGCTAAAACGACTCTAAAGCCAAAATTTTGCATTTTTTCTTGCATAGCGGTATTTTTATGCTATAATACTCTATTCTAAAATTTCAAGGAGAGCAGGCATGTATTATGCAATCATCAAAAGCGGAGAACAATCCCATATCAATGAACAAAAACTAGCACTCTACGAGTATGCAAATCAAAAGCAGATTTCTAATCTGCAATTTGTCAAGATTCGAGGTGGCGGCGCAGCACAGGTTAAAAAACTCAACATTCCAAGCGGCTCGACTGTACTCTTTGTCGATTTGAATATATTCGGCAATTCTATTCAAGAAGTTACAGCCTACTTTAAAACGCTTAGCGCGCAAGGGCTACAACTCATCTCTGTAAATCGCCCCAATCTTGCAGAATTTCTAATTCAAAATAGCGATATTCTCAATGAGGCAACTTCATACTTCGCTCAAAATACAGGACGTGCAAGCCATACAACAAAACCAGCAAAGGCAGCGCATGACTATAATGACTATTTAGATAGAATCAAAGAGCTTGCACATCAGGGCAGAAATCCTCGACAAATCTGGGAGGCGATTGGTTGTGTGGGAACATATCGCGGTTTTGCTGTGTATTGTATCAAAAAACGAGAGGTCAAGGAGATTCTCAAACGATATGGGAACTAAGAGTTTGGTAGGGGCATAGCCCCGCCCCTCTGACCCCTTCATCTAGTGGCCAAGGATACCACATTTTCGCTGTGGGAACAGGAGTTCGAATCTTCTAGGGGTCGCCAGTTAGCGCACAAGGAGACTTTGCTCCATCACAGCAGGAATTGGCAAACCCATCATGTCCAGCACGCTCGGTGCAACATTTGCTAAACTTCCTCGCAACACCTGTTTGACACCGCGCGCAAGCACAAAACACCAAACATCGCCCACCGTATGATTTGTGAGTATATTCCCATGTGAATCTGCCATTTCTTCGCAATTGCCATGGTCGCTTGTCAGAAGCACGGCATAATCATGTGCTTGCGCAACTTTTAAGATTCTCCCCAATTCAGTATCCACAGCTTCGACTGCCGCGATTGCTGCTTGCAAATTGCCCGTATGCCCAACCATATCGCCATTTGCAAAATTCACAACGATAAAATCAATCCCCTGTTCTATTCCGCCAATCACCACATCGCTCACTTCTTTTGCGCTCATTTCAGGTTGCAAATCATACGTTTTGACATGTGGACTTGGAACAAGAACATGCGTTTCATTCGGAAACTCTTTTTCAACTCCACCATTCAAAAAGAATGTTACATGGGCATATTTTTCGGTCTCTGCTGTATGCAGCTGACTTAGATGATTTGCAGCAAAAATTTCAGCGAGCGTGGGCGAGACATGTTCTTTTGGAAACAAAACAGGAAAACCAAATGTTTCATCATAACATGTCATACAGAGAATGGGTAGCACCCATGCCTTGCCACGTACACAAGCATCAAACGTTTGTGCGCCAATCATGCGCACAATCTCGCGCGCCCTATCACTACGAAAATTGACAAAAATCGCGCAATCATTCTCAAAAAATCCATGATAATCAAAGCTTGCAGGTTCGATAAATTCATCGGTGATTCCATTTTTCTCTTGCATGCTAATATATTCTTCAGGGCTCAAGCTGCAAGGATTTGCGCCTTGCGCAATGCTTTGATAAGCTTGCAAGACACGTTCCCAGCGGTTATCTCTGTCCATCGCATAGAATCGCCCGCTTATCGTAGCAATCCTCGCACCTTGCGGCAGATTCGCGCGCATTTGCTCGACAAAACCACGTGCCGTATGCGGTGGGACATCTCTGCCGTCCGTAATCGCATGCACCAAAACTTCCTTGCCCGCTTCGCATAGAATCTGCGCGAGTGCTAATGTGTGATTCATGTGCGAATGCACTCCGCCATCGCTTAGTAGCCCGATGAGATGCACGCGATTCTTGCCCGCGACAAACGCACGCAAAGTGGCAGAATCGCGCAGCTCGCCGCTTGCAATTGCACGATTGATTTTCACCAAATCTTGATACAAGACGCGCCCTGCACCCAAAATCATGTGCCCCACCTCGCTATTGCCCATTTGTCCCTCTGGCAAGCCCACAGCCTCGCCATACGTCGCGAGCAGGTTATGCGGCGCATGCGCAAAGAGCCAATCATACGTTGGCTTTTTTGCATTTGTAAATGCGTTGTAGGGCGTAGCGGGCTTTTCGCCGATTCCGTCTGTGATAATCAGCAAAACTTTTTGTTGAATGGAACACATTGCACAAACCTCATCGATAGTCTAAGGGATTATTTGCTAAGATTCTATCTTATTTTTTCAAATATAAGGCACTTGAATGCTGTTCTACCTTTGGGAAACGTTCAACATCAATCTTTTTTCCTACATCACCTTTCGTGCAGGTGCTGGATTCTTTCTTGCACTCTTTTCCGTACTTTTTGCAATGCCGTTCTTTATCCGTTGGGCAACCCAAAAGCGCGCCGCACAACCCATTTCGAGCTTTGCGCCTAAGAATCACCAAGCTAAAAGCGGTACGCCGACAATGGGCGGGACCATCATCGTTGCGGCAACTATTTTTGCCACTCTCCTTGCGGGCAAACTCCATAATTTCTATCTTGGGCTTGGAATCGTCTGTCTCCTCTTTTTTGCATTGATTGGCATGCGCGATGACATCATGAAAATTTACGCGCGTAAAAACGCGGGCATGAGCGCGCGCGCAAAGATGTTTTGGCTCGTTCTCGTTTCGCTATTTGTCAGCAGTATGCTCTATGCCTATGGGCTCAACACACAACTCTATGTCCCGTTCTACAAGAATCCGCTCTTCAATATGGGCATTGGTGCGGTTGCGTTTTGGGCATTTATCTTTGTCTGTGCCACGAACGCTGTAAACATCACGGACGGGCTCGATGGGCTCGCGACCGTGCCCTCAATCTTTGCGCTTGTGAGCCTCATGGTACTCGTCTATGTCAGTGGAAACGCGATATATAGCCATTATCTCTTTTATCCCAGCATTGATGGTGTTGGCGAAGTAGTGATTCTCATCACCTCGCTTATGGGCGCACTCATCGGCTTTTTGTGGTATAACTGCCACCCCGCGCAAATTTTTATGGGCGATAGCGGCAGCCTTGCAATCGGTAGCATTGTCGCGTATTGCGCAATTCTCTCGAAGTCTGAATTTACGCTCTTATTGATTGGTTTCATTTTTGTCATCGAAACCTTGAGCGTGATTGCGCAAATCTTTGGAATCCGTGTTATGGGGCGGCGCGTTTTTCTGATGGCGCCCATTCATCACCATTTTGAAATCAAGGGCTGGGCGGAGAATAAAATCATCATTCGTTTTTGGATTATTGCTCTTATGAGCAACCTCATCGCCATTTTGAGCCTCAAGATTCGCTAGGAGACAGTATGCGCATTTCACTTTTTGGCTATGGAACAACGATGAAAGCCCTCGCTGCTCGCATTGCTTGCACGATTTATGACGATAAATTTCATGGCGAATCGATAGATGAATGGGGCAACGCATTGCGCGAAAGCGCGGCTTTTGAGCCCGAAAACAGCGACCTCGAGATTCCCTCACCAGGAATCATGCCAACCCACCCGCTGATTGCGCGCGCCAAACATCTCTGCAGCGAGTATGACTATTTCGCGCCCTCAATGCCACAGAGTATCTGGATTAGCGGCACAAATGGCAAGACAACAACGACCGAGATGACGCAACGTTTGTTTGCAAGCGAGGGCGCGCTTGCGGGCGGCAACATCGGCATTCCGCTTGCCAATCTTGACACAAAAGCGCCCTTGTGGATTCTTGAAACAAGCTCTTTCATGCTGCACTACACGCACACTGCCGCGCCACAACTCTATGTGCTGCTGCCCATTGTCGATGACCACGTAAGCTGGCATGGCAGTTTTGACGCTTATCGCAATGCCAAACTCTCTGTCATCGCACGTATGCAAAGCAATGCGACTGCGCTCTTGCCCACAAATCTTTTGCCGTTTGTGCCCAAACATTGCTGCGCACTCATCGGCTATGATAATAGCGCACATCTCGCAAAGCTCTTTGGAATCGACACCGCGCGCGTGCCCTTTGCCGAGCCATTCTTGCAAGACGCCTTGCTTGCGCTTGCTTGCACAAAGATTTTACGCAATGCCCTGCCATACGAGTTACTCTCGGATTATCACATCGGCGCGCACAGGCAGCAAAAGGCGCGCGATAAAGAGGGACGGCTATGGGTGAATGATAGCAAAGCGACCAATATTGACGCAACGCTCAAAGCCCTACCGCATTACAAAGACAAAAAAATCCACCTCATCATCGGTGGAGACGACAAGGGCGCGAATCTACTGCCGCTTTTTGAATCGCTTGCCACCTACCAACTCTGCCTCTACACAATCGGGAGCAACGAAGAAAAACTCTGCGCGCTCGCCAAACAATACCAGATTCCATTTGTCGCTTGCAACACTCTCAAAACCGCTGTTGCAACAATCAGCAAAAACCTGCAAGCAGACGAAGTCGCGCTGCTCTCGCCCGCGAGCGCGAGCCTCGACCAATTCAGCTCGTATAGCGAACGTGGAACATTGTTTTTACAATACGCAAACGCAACAATTCAGGTTTAGCAATCGATGATTCAAAACATTATCACTCGACCTGTCGTTGTGATTGTGGGCATGATTTTGCTTGTCTTGTTTGGAACAATGGCGCTGCGTACAATGCCCTACCAGCTCACGCCCAAAGTCATACGTCCGATTATCAGCGTGCAAAGCACATGGAATGGCGCAACGCCTTATGAGATTGAACGTGAAATCATCGAGCGCCAAGAAAACGCGCTCAAAGGGCTTGATGGACTACAAAACCTGCAATCGCGCTCACGTAATGGGAGAGGATATGTCTTTCTCGAATTTTCAATCGGCACGCCGCTGAATGTTGCCATGCTCGATGTGAGCAACAAACTAAGCGAAGTCAAGGGCTATCCCGATTCAATGGAGCGCCCGATTATCCGCGCCACAGGCGAAGACGTCGAAGCTGTGGTGTTTATGGTGCTCAAAACGATTGACCCAACCAAAAATGTGCGCGAGTATCGCACATTTTTCAATGAACAAGTGATTCAGCATTTCGAGAGAATCGACGGTGTCGCCGAGGTGAGCTTCCCGGGCGGAGAGGACAGGGAAATGCACATTATCCTTGATTCCCAAAAACTCGCGGCGTATAATTTGAGCATTACAGACGCGATTGCCGCGATTGAAGGTGCGAACATCAATGTCTCGGCAGGGACGATGAACTATGGGCAAAAAGCCTACCGCGTGCGCACAATCGCCGAATACAAAACCCCCGAAGATATCCGCGAAACGCTCATCTTCGGCGATGGCTTGCGCCGTATCAAAATCGGCGACATCGCGAGTGTGCGAAGCGGATTTGCAAACCCCAGCACCGTCACATTGCACAATTTCCAAACGAGTCTTGGAATCGGAATCAAACCCACAAACGAGGCAAACACGCTCGAGCTCACAGCCGCTGTGGCGCTCGTTTTTGACGAGCTCAACGAGGGCTTGCTCAAAGAGCATGGGCTGCGGCTTGAATGGATGAGCGACCAAAGCGGCTATATCAAAGACGCTATCGCGCTTGTGCAGAATAATATCCTGATTGGTATCTTGCTCGCCTCGAGCGTGCTCTTTTTGTTTTTGCGCTCATGGACAGCGACACTGATTATCGCACTTTCTATGCCGCTTAGCATTTTTGGGACATTCATTGTCATGGCATTTTTGGGGCGCACACTCAATGTGATTAGCATGGCGGGAATCTCATTTGCTGTGGGCATGCTTGTCGATTCTGCGATTGTCGTGCTCGAAAACATCGAGCGACACAAAGCAATGGGCAAAAGCCCGCTTGTTGCCGTTTATGAAGGCAGCGCCGAAGTGATTGGCAGCCTGATTGCCTCTGTCGCAACCACAATCGCCATTTTTATCCCGATTATCAACATCTCCGATGTCTCGGGGCAGCTTTTCCGCGACATCGCCATCGCCGCGAGCTCGGCTGTGTGCTTCTCTATCTTCGTCTCGCTTGTCGTGATTCCAACAATGAGCTATCAGAGTATGTGCTACGCACAGCGGCGCAAAATCGCAAAACCCAATGCTTTCTCGCATTGGCTGCAATCTGTCGGGAACGGATTCGTGCAAATCATGATGCGCTTTGTACGCGTCTGTATGCGCAACAAACAAACCACATTCGCGACTATCATCGGATTCACGATGACAAGCCTTGTCGTTGGCTATGCGCTGTTTCCCAAAATGGAATATCTGCCGCAAGGCAATCAGAATCAATTGATTCTTAATCTCAATCCGCCACCGGGAACATCATATTATGAGCGCCTCTGGGTTGGTGAACAAATCTTTGAGCTTGCCCGCCCCTATTTCACGCCACATTTCGAGGGGAATGCGACAATCCCCGCCATTAGCCAACTCTACTATCTCGGCAGCGAGAACAGCATGCGTGTCGATGTGCGCACAAACGACCCGTCTCGCCCCACAGCGCTTAAAAACGTCTTGCGCGAGATTGCCGCGCAGATTCCTGGCGTGCGCGGCACGGTGAGCCAACCCGCGATTTTCGCCAAAGCAGGAGGTGGCGGGCGCGACATCGAAGTGAATGTGAGCGGCGAGCGGCTCGAAGACATCGTTGCCACAGCCGCAATCTTGCGCGAAGAAATCCGCGAGATTCTTGGCAGCGGCACGCAGGTGCGCGCATTGCCAAGCCTTGAGATTCTCTATCCCGAGCTCAATTATTACCCGATAAACGAAAGACTTAGCGCCGTGGGCTTGAGCTCGCGCGAGTTTGGAATCGCGCTTGATGTGCTACTTGATGGGCGCAAAGTGGCAGAATACAAAGAAGAGGGACGTGATAAAATCGACCTTGTTTTGCGCTCACATGCGCAAAATTTCACAGACCCAGAAGCCCTCTATAACACCTCGCTTTTCACACCCAAAGGCGGAATCGTACCACTCTCAAACCTCGCGATTGCGCGTCTTGAATATGGAATCAACGAAATCTTTCACCATGAGCGCATGCGCACAACAATTCTCATTGTTTCACCGCCCGATTCGCTCGCGTTGCAGCAAGCAATGGAAATGCTGCAAGCGCATTTTGATTCGCCGCACATGCGCGAGGTGATTGGCGACAACAATATCAAACTAAGCGGCAACGCCGACAAACTCACACAAATGCGCATCGCGCTAGAGGGAGGGTTTTTGCTCGCCGTGCTGATTATCTATCTCCTCATGGCTGCATTGTATGAAAATTTTATCTATCCACTCATCATTCTTTTCACCATTCCCCTTGCCGTTGCTGGGGGAATGATTGGCATCTGGCTTGTCAATGTCTTTCTGACACCACAACCGCTCGATGTGCTCACGATGTTTGGGTTTATCATTCTCGTTGGGATTGTTGTGAATAATGCCATTTTGATTGTTTATCAATCGCTTTATAATGTCAAACAAAATAGCTTAGATGTCAAAGACGGAATCATTGAGGCTGTGCAAGCGCGAATCCGCCCCATCTATATGAGCACGCTCACCTCGATTTTTGGCATGCTGCCGCTCGTGCTCGCGCCGGGCGCGGGGAGCGAAATCTACCGCGGGCTTGGCGCGGTCATCTTGGGCGGGCTTGCGTTCTCGACCGTGATTACCATCTTCGTGATTCCGTGCCTGCTGTCATTGTTTTTGAAAAAGCCAACATGCAAACAAATTTCAAGGCAAACTCCAAGGATAGCAGCGCAATGAAAGCATGTCTTTTTTCCATTTTGTTGACAACCACATGGGCAATGAGCGTGCATGAGATTATCACCATTGCACTCGAGAACAATCCGACAATCGAGCAACAAGAACAACTCTTAGAATCAACGCGTTACCATACCAAAAGCATGACAGGGGCTTTTTATCCAACGCTCGACATCAGCTATCGCGCGTCCAAAATCAAAAAAGGCGCGGCAGACCGCAATAACATCAATGGCAACGAAGCCAACCTCGCATTACGTTATAATCTGTTTCGCGGGTTTGTGGATTATCATCATCACAAAAATGCCCAAGCAATTGAGAATGCGCAGCAATATCGACTCAAAGCCAGCAAACAAGAGCTGATTCTAGCAATCAAAACACTCTATATTGCACTCTTGCAGCAAAAAGAGCAATTGCTTGTATTTGAAGATTCTATTAAGCTTCTTGAACAACAGCTCAAAGAAACAAGCGAATTTTTCCGCGTGGGACTTGTCGCGAAAAATAATGTCTTGCAAGTCGAAGTCTCGCTCGCCAATGCCAAACAAAATTATCTCGCCGCAAAGAGCAATCTCGCCTATCTGCAAAAAGACCTTGAGCATTATGCGGGGCGCACGCTTTTGCTCGAAGAGCTTGAGGAAGTGCAATTTCAGATTCCAGAGATGAACTTGCAACAACTTGAATCGATGATGCTCGAGAATCGCTCGGAACTCAAGGCGCTGCAACACGAACACAGCGCACAATACCATACACTCCAAAGCACAAACGGAGCATATCTGCCTTCTGTGGAGCTCGTTGGCGAGAAAAGTTTTGCGACCACAGCCGATAGAGACGACCAAGTCGTGGGCAGACTTGAAGTTTCGCTGAATCTCTTTGAGGGATTCTCGAGCTATTATGCCGCGCAACGAGAACGCGCAAACCTGCTCGCGCTTGGCGCGCAGATTGCCGAGCTCAAACAGCAGCTGCATTTGCAATTGTTTCAGGCGCACGAATCCTACACACTCGCGCTTAGTGCATATCAGGTAGCGCAAGAAGCCTTGATTCAAGCTGAAGAAAACTATCGAATCGTCTCGAACCGCTATAAGGAACGTGTGGAAACCACAAGCCACCTGATTGATGCTGAACTTTTGCTAACCCAAGCACGTACAAATGTACTCATCAATCGCTATGGAATCGCGCAAGCTATCGCGCAGATTGTGCGCATTGCGGAGGTTGAGGAATGAAACGGCAATCCACTCCGAATCAGACGGCAAGAATCGAGCATTTGTTCAAGTCGGAGGTGCGGCTTTAGTCGCACTCATTAGATTTGATTGTGTGCGGTTAAAATCGCACCTCCGATGTGGCAAATATTCCCCCTCCCATGCGGAGGGGGCAAGGGGGTGGGTTGTCATGTTGAATGTCAGCAAAATATCTCATCATTGCGAGCGAGTGTAACGAACGTGGCAATCAACATACAAGAATCCCTTTTTGTCATTCTGAACTCGTGTGAGCGAGTGCAGAATCTCGGGGTGAGAATCATGAGATGTTGCGCTTTGCTCAAATGACAAATCCAATTCCAATCTCATATCCTCACATCAACCTGTGGTTTGTTTGGGAACACAAGAGGATTGCTCA
>CAMWUR010000049.1 GCA_947177485.1 uncultured Helicobacter sp. | reverse complement strand
TGCAGAATCGAGTTTTGGCATTGTAAGATAATTCCCCCTCCCTGTGCTTTGGGGGTTAGGGGGTGGGTAAAGATTTATTGTCATGTTGAGCGTAAGCGTTGTATCTCATGATTGATTGCCCCGAGATTCTTCACCTGCTTATGCAGGTTCAGAAGGACAAATGTTGGGGGATTCTTTGCTTGTGGATTGCTTCGTTATCGCCTCGCAATGCCGCAAAACTAGAATCGCCAACCATATTGCAGATAGACACTCAAGGTGAAATTGCGCGGCTCAATGAACCAACCGTATGTGTTCAAATAGCTTCTTCCCACGTCGCTCGGAGTTGAACCGCTAATCTTCCAATAATCCACGACAATCCGCGTGAAATTCAGCGAATCCTTGTTCTTCTTTTTCCAACCAAAGCTGCCTTTGAGCCCAAAGCCCTTGTCTTGCTTTGCAAACAAATCTGCATTAGTGATTTTAGTCGGTGTCGATAATGTTTTATGCCGCGCATCAATCAAATGATTGTAGCCAAGCAGATAGGTCCACGCAAACGAGGGCGCGCTGCGAATCTCGCCCTCAAGCTCGATGGGGACATAGACATAAACTTGCTGACGTTTTTCGAGATAATCACGGTCGAGCATGAGCCAATAGCCGATTCCGCTCTGCACAAACAAATCCATTGTGTCGCTAAAGGCGAGCAAATCGATTCCAAGCTTCACCTGCCCATTGAAAATCTGACTCGATGCTGTTCCGTAGGCTGTCTTTTCCTCAATATCATCGATAATTTCATCAAATTCCATGTGTCCGCCCGTATAGAGCCCAAAGGTGGTGAAAACATCGCCCACAGCCTCTGCCTTGACGAAGTTGTGCCGATAGCCAAGCTTAGCATTGATGTTGAGCAGCAGCTCATCGGTGTTCATTACACGTGGTTCGTCATAGCGATAATACCCAACGCCCGCGCCAATCTCGCTAAACATGCCATTTTCGGCAAAGCAAAGCCCGAGTAATGCAATCATATAACATAATTTTTTCATCTTAGCCTCCTAGAATGCGAATCCGAGCGAGATTCCGCTGCGAAATGTGCGATATTTGGGGGTGTGCAACGTTACATCGCCCAGCGAGCGGTTGTTTAGAATATCAAACGCGCTCGTGCGCACCGCTTTGCTCTGTGGATAAAACTTTGCCTTGACGTCCCATTTGACAAAAAAATCCATTGTGCTATTTGCATGATAAATCCATTTCAAATCGCCATAGAGCCCCCAAATCATGCCGTCAATGTCAACTTTGATTTCGTCATCTCCCGCTGCGCCAAAGCGCAAAAATTTCTTGTCATCGACAGTTTCGATGATTTGTTTGCCGTTTGCCAACGATGCGCCGATTGTGTAGCCCAAGCTCCATTTGGGCAACACAAGCTGCCGCCCTTCGAGCTCGAGCTTGAATTCGGTAGATCCATCGTGGTTAACAATGGGAAAGATGAGAGTTTGGGCATTGTCGACAGAATTAACATAAAAATTCACATACAAATCCCTTTCATACGAGCGCACGAAATGGTAGCCGCCCTGAAGCCCCAAAAGAAATGAATTGGCAAAGACGCCATCGGAACGGCTGTATGGCAGATGTTCTGTGCCGCGCACAAAGGGCGCGCCCGTGAAGTCAGACGATGTCGCGCCATCGCCAGAGCGCTCAAAAAGCACGCCAAAGCGCCAGCCTGTATCCCATTCATAGCCCGCTTTGACGCGGAGTGTCCCGATGTTGCCCTTGTTCACCTTCGATTTTTTGTCACTCGTTTGGAGATTGAGATATTCCACTCCTGTGTCGAATGTTCCATAAAATCCGCTACTCTTTTCCTGTGCAAATGCCATAAATGGCAGCAGAAAAAGGATAAGAAATTTGAATTTCTGCATAGATTGTCCTTTCAAGCCCTTTAGATTTGTTTTGCTCCCGTTTCCGAGATTCAACATGGAGAGTATAGCAGATTTTTTTCATTAATTTTGTATTGAATAGTTAATGAATTGTAAAATATGAAATTTTTGCATTTTTTCTGCAATTTTTTGGCATCTTTGAGTCGTGAGCTATGGTGTTATTGCGAGGTTTGCGTGAATATGTTGATGTCATTGCGAGTCTGCAAGCAGACGTGGCAATCAAACGTGTTGGGCAACCATAGAATCGTTGATTGCTTCGCTTTGCTCGCAATGACAAAAGCAAAATTTCTAGCAAGATTCCAAAATCCCAACCACAGCGCACAACGGCTATGTTCGAGCCAAAAGGCATAATATAGACGTTGCGCGCTGTGGAGTGCGACATAATCCGCGCGGAGCGCAATCAGTCAAAAAGCGTGCAGGGGTTTGGGGGATTATAAGGGGGATAAGGGGGCTGATTCGCAAATAAGCCCCCCTTGTCCCCCTTAGAAAAATAAACCATGCATAGAATCCAAAGAGATGTTTCGGCTTTGCCTCAACATGACAAAGATTCGTCATTGCGAGCAAAGCGAAGCAATCAACGATTCTATGCTCCCAAATGTAAAATACACATTTTACATTTTATGGCTGCAACATTGCGGATTGCTGCTCATAGAGTAGAATGTATTTCCAAAAAACTGATTGTGCGTTGTAGGCAGAGATGATAAATCCCTCATATCCACACAAAAACCCTCGCTGCAAGAAATAGCTGCGCACAAATGCCCACATTGAGCGCACAAGTGCCTTGCATGGGCTTGAAGATTTTCTATCCTTATTTTGTTTGGCATAGAGGGCACTATATTTTTTGATTTTAATCAGAAACGATTCCGCATTTTCAAAAGGATAATGAGAAATAAAACCTTTTAGGGCGTGGATTTGTGGGCGAGAGCCATTGTGCATGATGACTTTTTCATGTACTGCGCTCGAATCGAAATCGGCATATTGACGATGATAGACGCCAGCAAAGCGGTCATGTCCCCAGCCACAACATCGAATGCGCTTGCCACGATAGAAATTATGCACATCGTATTCATAGAGAATCTGCGGGTCGAGCGGCAACGTCAAGAGCTCATCAATCAACAATTCTGAAGCGATTTCATCGCTATCAATCGAGAGAATCCAATCATTTTTTGCGAGCTTTGCGCCCAGTTGTTTCATCTTGCCAAATCCGATAAATGGGTGCTCATGCACAACAACATTTGCAAACTCTTTAGCGATTGCGAACGTTTTGTCTTGCGAGCCATTGTCGAGCAAGACGACTTCATCGAGCCGTGCGAGTGCGCCCAAAACCTGCGGCAAAAGTCGCTCGGAATCCCGCGTGAGAATCACAGCCGAAATCGCATTAGCCATAAATTTCCTCGTATTGGTTTTTGAATCGTTTATGAAACCAAAACCATTCTTCGGGCTTTTGCTCAATCATTTCTTGCGTAATATCCGCGATTTGCTGCGTCATTTGCAAAATGTCCTCCTGCACATCTTCGTTTTGCATGGGCAAAATGGGCGTGCAAAAATAGGCTGTGCAATGTGAAAAATCCGCGTTGCATTGCACAAACACAGGCAGAATCGCCGTTTCAAAGCGCCGTGCGAGAATCGCCGGCGCGGGCGTGTGCCGCACTTGCTTACCAAAAAATTGCACCAATCGCCCTTCAGATTCAGAGGTATTTTGGTCGACAATCATACCAAGCGCTGTGCCTTTGCTCATCATCTTGAGCATTGCCTTGAGCCCATTTTGCTTGTCGATGAGCACAATGCCAAAGCGCTCGCGCACATTGCGCAAGAACATGTCAAGCGTTTTGTTCTTGAACATGCGCCCGACATTGCCCACGCGCCCATACATAATGCCCGCGCTCACGGCAGCAAGCTCCCAGCAGCCATAGTGCGCGGTGATAATCACAAACGGCTTGCCCTTTGGAATCGCGTTTTCGGCGCTTTCTTGCCCAACGAAATTCACGCGGCGCAAAATCGCCTCTTTGGAATCCACGGCAATGCGCAAGGATTCGAGGATATTGAATGCAAAGTTTTGATAGCAGCGGGCGATAATGCGTTCTTTTTCGCTGTTGCTCAATCTATCGCCATAGACAAAGTCGAGATTCACGCGTGCATCACGTTTTCTGCGTCTATCGAGCAGCGCAAAAAGCCATGCAAGCGTTTTGAGAAAGCCCAAAAATGCCCAATGGGGCAATGCAGCCACGAAACGAGCGAGAGAAAAGAATAAAAATGACATAATTTTTTGTTTCATTGTGTTTCCAATATCGCATGTGCACATTGTGCGACACTTTCTGGCGCGAGATTTTGCAGTCCGCTTGGCGAGTGCAGTGCGCGGTTTTTGGGCGAGAGCAAGCCAAAACGTTCAATGGTCGTGTCGGAGAACAGCATGAGCGAGGCGCGGCAGAGCGCAAAGGCGAGATGTACAACGCCCGTGTCACCTCCGATGACAAGGTCCATTTGCAAAACAAGCGCCTTGAGCTCGTCAAGGTTGAGCGGCGGCAGCGCATAGAGCGTGTTGTTGTGTTCGACAAGTTTTGTCGCAACTTCTGGGGCAGAATGCGAGAGCAAAAAGATATGGCATTCTGGCAGAAGTTTTGAGAGCGTGAGAAAATGTTGCGGCGGATAGACTTTGGAGGCGCGCGAGGATTCGAGCGCGAAGAGAATCCTGGGCTTTGTGCCGAAGTTTTGCAGAAGCGCGGCGATTTTTTGCGCACCCTCTGTGCTCGCTCCAAGCGGCAAGGGGTAGTTTGTGCGCGTTGCGAGGAAGTCGGCGAGCCGCTTTTCATCGCAATCTTGCCCATAGGCAAACGCAAGCAATTGCGCATTACGTTTGAGGATATGTTCGCTGTATGCGATGTGGTAGCGGCGGTTGTAGAAGAGCGCGGCGATTCCTTCACGCGCCGATTTGCGCGAGAATCCATAGCGATATTGTGTGCGCAGCAACGCGCTGACAAGTGCGCTTTTGAACAGCCCTTGTGCGTCAATCACGTAATCGAAAACATCGAGATTATGCAATTGCCAAAGAATTTGAACGAGCTTCGCGCCCGCGCGAGCGCGCAGCAGGCGGCGCAATGGCAGGGGATAGATGGCGCTAATGCATGGCGAATTTTCAAGCAAAGGGGCGAAATCAGAATCAACAAACCACATGCGTTCGCGATTTTCAAACATCGGCAGCAAAAGCGCGAGGTGGATAATATCACCAAGCGAGGAGAGTTTGACGATTGCTTCTTGCATTATGACACCATTTCTATCGTTTGGTTTCTTTTGTCATTGAGGCTTAAGAGATTGCATGGACGCATCGCTTTGGGGAGTGTTGGCAATGCACGTGCCAACACGGCAAACGACAAAGACGTTTGCGATTCCAGATACCAACACCCCTATCCCTCAAGCCATTGGATATTGATTGCGAGTCCATTGGGTAGATACATCGGGGCGAGCGCCTCGCGCAAAAGATAGGTGTCGTGATTTGTGATGATTTGAATCGTGTTATTCTCGAGCTCGAATGTCGCGCTATGCACATTTACAGCGACTGCATCGGCGATTCCAAGCAGCACGCAAAGCCATTCTACGCAATGATAATCAGGCAGCAAGGACGCGAGAGATTCGTATCGGTCGCGATTGGGTGGTTTTTTGCCACCATAAAATTCAACCAAAAAGGCGATAAGGATTCTGCTGCGGTGCGTGTAGCCATAGTTCAAACCATTGGCGAGAAAATAGCTGCTATGTTTATGGCTTTGGTAAAAATTGAGCGCCGCGCCGATATAGACGAGTCGAGCACTTGTCTTGAGGTGGGGTTTGTATTGCGCGTCCATATTGTGCAGCGGTTGCAACAAATCAAAAAGCCGCAATGCATAAGACGCCGTGAGCTTGGAGCGCGAATCTTGGATAGAAAATCTATCAATCAAGCTGCGCAAGCTTGGGTTAAACCCGCGCGGGAAAGTGAAATTGCAACTGCGCAACAAATCGCTCAAAAACACGCCCTCGCGAACACCAACGCCGCTTGTTACGACTTGCTGGCTTTGGAAATGCTCAAGCAGCAGGCTAAAGATGAGCGCACCGCCGCGAATGTTGTCGAATCTCTCTTCAGCGATTCCAAGATTTTCGAGCTGCTGTGTTGTCGTGGCAGAATAGATTTTTTCATAGAATCGTTTGTATTGTTGTGGGTTGTATTCAAATGCATGCAAGGTAGTGAGCGGGTAGTCTTGCGATTCCATAATGGCTTTAGAAATGGCGCGAATTGTACCTCCGATTCCAAACACGCGCACGCTTTGCATCGAATCGGGTAGATTTTTGAGCGCATCTTTAATAAATGCAATCGCTTCGCTAATGGGGGCATTTTTGTCAAAAAAGAGCTCCTTGAGGCGGATTGTGCCGATATTAAGCGATGCGAGTGTTTCGATTTTGCCTCCAACAATATGTGCGCATTCGCACGAGCCGCCGCCGATGTCGATGGTGATTCCATCGAGATAGGGCAAAAGGTTTGATGCTGCGACAGCGCCATAAAATGCCTCTTTTTCACCGCTAATGACCTTGACACTAAGTCCCAAACATGAGCGCACGAGCGAGACAAACTCGCTTTTGTTGGGCGCATCGCGCACAGCGCTTGTGGCGACACAAAGAATCTTGCGTGCGCCAAGTTCTTGAGCGATTTTTAAAAAACTGCGCAATGTGCTCATAGCACGTTCGATTGCGGCTTGTTGCAAAACGCCACCATTGCGATAACTATTTTCAGAGATTCGCATGCGACTTTTATGCTCTTCGATAAGATAGAATCCATAGCGACTAGTGCGCCGAAAAATAGCGATTCTTGCGGAGTTAGAGCCGATGTCTATGATTGCAGTTACTTTTGCCATTATTCCTCTTTTTGTAATCTTTCGTGTTTGTATTTGAGTTCGTCTATGCTTTCGATATTATCAGGGTCTGGAATCAACGCATCGACAGGACAAACAGGAACACATGATGGCTCGTCATCATAGCCGATACATTCTGTGCAGCGGTCGGGGTCGATGATATAGTGCGGGTCATCGACATCAATCGCTCCATTTGGGCATTCTTCGCGGCATTCATCACAAGCAATACATTCCTCGGTAATCATCAAAGCCATGTCTCACTCCCTATCAAGATAGGCATTTGTATCCTAAAGTTTCTTATACTATTATAAATCATTTGGATTATTGTAGGCAAAGAAATGAATCGAGCGCTGCGCCAATGGAATCTTGACGCATGAAAAATTCGCCCATAAGGAATGCATGCGCTCCGCATGCGCGTAAATCTTCGAGTTGCTCGCGCTCGTGCAGCCCACTTTCGGCAACGATAAGTTTGCCATTTGGAATCAGCGGAATGAGCCTCTTGGCAAGCTCCATGTCCATATTGAAGTCTTCGAGGTTGCGGTGGTTAATGCCGATGATGTCCGCACCTGCGGCGATGGCTGTAAGGAGTTCAGTTTTGCTGTGTACCTCAACGAGCGGTTCGATGCCCACGTGCCTGCTTGCGGCGATGAGGTTTTGTAGCTCTTTTTTGCTCAAAATTGCGGCGATGAGAAGCAATGAATCAGCGCCATACACGGCAGATTCGACGATTTGGTAAGAATCGATAATAAAATCCTTGCGCAAAAGTGGCAGGCGCACAAAGCGGCGAATCATGCTTAGATATTCAATGTTGCCTAAGAAGAAATGTTCCTCTGTGAGCACAGAAATCGCGCTTGCACCGTGTTGTTCGTATTCTTGCGCGATTGCAAGAGGCTCGAAATCCTCGCGAATCACACCCTTGCTCGGGCTTGCTTTTTTGACTTCGGCGATGATGTTGAGTCCGCTCTTTGCGAGCGCATCTGCAAAAGGGCGCGGCGTGTAGGGGTTGTAGGCGAGGCTACGTCCGAGATCTTCGAGTGGAAAGTCTCTTTTGGCACGTTCAATACTCTGTCTTTTACGTTCTAAGATAGAATCGAGTATCATTGCTGCGCCTTCTGCTCGTTTTGCTGCGGCTTGCAATTTTTAACGCGCTCATAATGTTCCTTAATCTCGGGCTCTTTGTCGCGCTCCTGTTCG
The DNA here is from genome assembly GCA_947177485.1 of uncultured Helicobacter sp. Taxonomy (GTDB): domain Bacteria; phylum Campylobacterota; class Campylobacteria; order Campylobacterales; family Helicobacteraceae; genus NHYN01. The sequence goes on along the minus strand of CAMWUR010000049.1, from coordinate 7,656 downwards.
GGGATTTTCTCAAAAATCTCGCGCGCCTTTTGGCAGTCGTTGAGGTAATAATAGCCCCAACCAAGAGAATCGAGATAAGCGGGTGTGTCGGGCTGCTGCTCGAGTGCTTTTTGCACATAGCCGATTCCTGCTTCGACATTCACCTGATGGTCAATCAGCAGATAGCCCAAGAAATTATAAATCAAATCATCAGCCTCGCCGCTGTCGGCGACTTTTTTGAGTTTATCAACAATGGGATTGAGAAGCTCTTTTTGTGTAATGGGCTGTTTGAGATTCTCGTATTCCAGCAGCGCCTCAATGGTGATAAAGCGCATTTCTTTCGTCTCTTCAAACAAGATTCGAGCAAGCTCCATTGCCTTTTGTGGTTGTTTTTGTTCGCGGTAGAGGTCGAGTAATAACATCTTGTCTTGATTGGGATTCTCTTCGAGTAGCTCAATCGCTTTGGTGTAATGCTTATTGATGAGCAAAATATTGAGATAGAGTTGCAAATTGTCTTGATTTGCGTCTTGTTTGTAGAGTTTGGCATAGACTTCTTCGGCGCGGTCAAATTGTTTTTCTTTTTTATAAATATCGCCGAGTATGAGGCATAAACGTTCTTCGCAACCTTTGAATCGGATATGTGTTTCGAGCAGAGGAATTGCTTGCTTGATAGGTACAACGGAAATGAGTCGTTCGAGTATCAGGGCGGATTCGCCGAAATGGTAAGATTTGCGAAATGCCGTTTGTGCGCCTTGCAAATCGCCGTTGACAAAGAGAATCGAGCCCAAAAGTTCATAGTTTTCTTCGTTTTCCTCGAGCTTCACGAGCTCCTCTGCCTCATATCGTGCGCGCTCAATATCCTTATTTGCCGTGAGCAAAGCGATGAGCGTGCGGCGCACGTCTTGGCTTGTTGGGTCGGCTTTGAGATAGTGTTCCATATCGGCAAGCAACGCATGGATTTCATCTTGCGAGAGGAGTTCAAATCGGCTAAGTTCGAGCGCGATTCCAAGTGATTGCTTGAGATATTCGGGTTTTTGTGTGGTTTTCCAAAGTTCATGAAAGATTTGTGCACTCTGCTTGAGCTCATTTTCATCAAGCGCCACGAGCGCTTTGATAATCTGTGCGTCCTCGATGTCGAGCTCTGTGCTAGCAGGGGTTTTTGAGATGATGACTTCATCTTGCTCGAATACAATTTCGCGCAAATCTTGTGGAATCTCTGTTTGTTTGCTTATATTTTCATTCTGTTTTTCTGAACAGCCGATGAGCAATGCTAGAGTGATGATGATAATGGCTTGATAAAGGGACATTCTTTTTGTATCTCCTCAAATAGGCTTGTCGCAAATTTCTCCCAAAACGGGAATGTTTTGCATTGGTTGGGTCGCGCCTCATACACGGCGCATCGTTGTGTGTTTGGGTCAAAAAAGATGCATGCATATTCATGCCCAGATTCGGAATAAAGCGGCTTTTCGAGCAGTGAAAAGCGATAGCCCACTTTGCGCACATAGCAGCGCATAAACATGTCGACTTCTTGCCCCAAAAGCTGTGCAAGCGCGGTGATTTCGGCATAGCTCACAAACACATAGCCGCTTTCTCCACGACAACAAAATCCATTACAATGCTCGCATGCATGGGGCTCAAAGGCAAAACAAAATTTCAATCAACACTCCATTTGCACTTTGATACTATGCGCACAGGCTGCCTTGAAAATGGCGCGCACTTCTTTTGAGAAATCGTCATTCTCATACACAAACAGCGGCGGTAGTACATGTGTTGGCGTTTTTGAGCCCAGCTTTGCTTTGCAAAGCAAGAGTGTCGCGTCTTTATTGCTTTTGGGGTGTACAAAGCGCACCACTTCAACCTTGAAAGATGATTCTAGCAGACTTCTAAAAATGCGGTCGCACTCGCGCGAAGCGAAACAAAAGATAAAATCTCCACGTGGTTTTAGGAACTGCTTAAGATGAGAAAGCAAACTTTCAAAGGGTAGATTTTCTTCTGACTTTGCCGCAGAAATCGTTGGATTAGGACTTTTGAGATGTCCGCTGCTATAAAAGGGTGGATTGGAGATGGCAATATCAAATGATTGCGGAATCTCGGGCTTGAGCTCTAAAAAATCGGCTTCGATAACCTCTGCTTTGATGTTTGCAGCTTCTGTATTGCGCCGTGCAAAAAAAGCCATCTTGGACGTTTTTTCAACCATTGTGAGCGAAACTTGAATGTCGCGTGCACACAAAAGCCCCAAGACGCCGCTGCCTGCACCGATGTCAAGTACACGAGCGCCTTGTGGAATAAAGTCAAGAGCAAAATGATATAAAAACAATGAATCGCTTGTGTATGCGTAGCCGTCCATTGGCTGTGCAATTTGAATCAAACGCCCTTTTCTCAATACCGCTCCTCTTTGAGATTTCTTTATTCTACCAAAAAAATGCAGACAATGCTATAATAGCATTCTATAAAATTGAGGAGTCTTTTTATGTTGTGCAGAATCGCCCCCATTTTTTATTGCACCTTTTTATTTGCTTCTGTTTGCTATGCTGCAAATGTGCCTGCCTTACCCTTTGTTGCTCGCGACTGCTGGAGCGGTAGTAAGGATTGCACGCAGGAATTTTTTCTCTCGGGGCAGCTCATCTTTAAGAATCGTGCGCCCAACAAAATTGACTGCAAGGGACTTAGCAGCGTTTTATTTTTCGAGCCTGATGCCGAGAGCAAGAGGTTGTTAAGCGGCGTATTGTTTTATGGTGGCGACCCCATCAAAGTCAATATTCGCGGCGATGATGCACTCTATCAAGCACTCGAGGAAAAGCTCCCTCAATGGTACAAAGAAGGATTGCTTGGCGAGGTGCAATTCTTTGTCAAGGGCAATTTCTATGGCTTTGTGCCCGCAGGCAGTGCGTGCAATGGGGGCTGGATTTATGAAATCAAGGCGCGCAATATCGAGCTGCACGACAAAATCAACGAGAGCTTGAGCGACAAGCATGATTATAGCCAACTCTATGGCGACACGCATTTTGCCTATGAACGCATTTTGCTCAAGCCCGAGCAGAACAAGCTTTTGCTTTATAAGACACCCAAAGGTGATGTGCTCGCAACGATTCTGCCCCAAGCGCAAAATTATGGCTTTTTGTATCGTCTCGATGGTGACTATTCCAACCACTGGGGGCATAATGGTTATCCGATTGACTTTGGAGTGAGCGCCGCGCACAAAAGTAGCGAGGCGACCAATGGCTGGGTGAAAGTCATCTTTTTCCCTCCAAACGAGACATCGGGCGCAAAGGCGCTTGTGGGCTATATTCCTGCTGACTCCATTCGTGCAACGGTGATGTCGCTCGATATTATCCGCGATGACCCCGTGATTCTCCCGCCCGCAACAGAGTTTCAATATCTCGAACGTCCCGATTCACCCCAAGCGGAGCAGGATTTAACTCCGCCACCTGATGCGCCGCGCCGAACGATTCAAACGCCCTATTAGAATCATTTTAGATTTTCAAACGCGATTGTACCGCGTACAAATTGCATGCTCATGCAATGCAGCCCGCCATGCTGGCGCAACAAAACGCGGCAGTCCACAGGCACAACTTCGCGCCCGCTGTGCTGTTGCAAGATTCTTTGTGCCTCTTTGTCGCGCTCACTACCAAATGTGGGCAGCAGAATCCGATTCTCCAACATGAGAAAATTTGCATAGCTTGCAGGCAGGCGCTCGCCGTCATAATAGAGCGGCTCACAGAAGGGCAGCGCAACGAGCACAAAAGGATTGCCCGCGCAATCACGAAAGCCACGTAGCTCCTCTTGCATTTTTTGCAAGGATTCATAATGTTCATCGTTTGCATCTTCGCAAGCAATATAAACAATCGTTCGCGAATCGATAAATCGCGCGAGATTGTCGATATGGCAATCCGTATCGTCTCCTTTCAAATATCCATGCGTAAGCCACAGGATTTGCTGCACGCCAAGTTCGGCGCATAGCCATGATTCTATCTGTGTTGGATTCAAATGCGGGTTGCGCTTTTTGTGCAGCAGGCAGCTTGTGGTTGTGAGCAATGTCCCTGCGCCGTTAGATTCGATACTCCCGCCTTCTAACACAAGCTCGCTTTGTGCGAGCGGACAGCGCCAAAGCCCCTGCGCGCCGAGAGCGAGAGCGAGCACGTTGTCAAGCACGGATTCAAATTTCTCGCCCCACGCGTTGAATCGGTATTTGAGCAGCATGAGCGAATCGCCATTTTGCGCGCAAAGCGGCGCAAAGTCGCGCGCCCATGTGTCGTTGGTTGGTGCAAAGAGCGCATGCACGCGCGGGTGCATGGCAAGCTCGCCTAGCAGATTTTGTTGTGCGCTCATATCGCCTTGTGCATATGGCGGCAGTACAATGACGCAATCTGTGTCGAGTGCAATGGCTTTTGCGATGTTGCGCACGCAGTCTTGCGCTTCTTTGAGATATGCCGCCCAATCCGAATCGGCATGGGGCATCACCAAAAGCACGCAATCAAGGGCATTTGGCTCACATTCAGCAAGAATTTTTTGCATTTTTTGTTTTTTCCCTTTAGTGATTCATCAAAATTGTCGATATAATACTATATCTTAAATACATGGAGGATACAAACATGGATGTTACATCAGCATCAAAAAATGTCATGAACAATCTCGTAGGTGCAAACCTCGTGGGTGGTGAAAAGCCAAAGACAGCAACCGATTCGAAAAACTCGATTAAGGGGCAAGAAGAATCACAGATTCAAAAAGGTAATTCACTGCTAAGTGGTGTTGATCTCGACACAAAAGAAGGCAAGGAAGCCGTTATGAAACGCGCGTCAAAAATTGACGCAAAATTGCTGACTCAAGAGTATGCAATGCAATTCATGATGGGCGCTACATCAAATTCGCAAAACAACCTTAGCGCACAATCTGCTCTTAGCAAAGGTGACACAAACGCCGTTCGTGCGTTGCTCAACAGCATTGATGCAGAATCGATTGGCTACAAAGGCAAACCTTTGGGCAGCCTCACAGCCGAAGAAGCAAAGGCGATGGTGTCTGGCGATGGCTATTTTAGCAAAGACAAAACAGCAGAACGTATTGCCGATTTTGTCATTATGGGCGCAGGCGATAATTTGAACAAGCTCCAAAGAGGGCGCGAAGGAATCGAGCGCGGGCTCAAAGAAGCAACCAAAGTTTGGGGTGGCGATTTGCCTGATATTAGCCAAGAAACCGTCAAACTTGCACTCGAAAAAGTCGACAAACGCATTGAAGAATTGCAAAAAGCACAATCTGCCTTGAATGTCGAAGCCTAATTCGCTGTGATTCTAAGCATTGAAAGCAGCTGTGATGACAGCTCGATTGCCATCACAGAGGTTGCAAGCTTACACATTGCATTTCATCAGAAAATCTCCCAAGATGCCGAACATTCCCCGCATGGCGGGGTTGTTCCTGAAATCGCAAGCCGACTGCACGCCGTGGCTCTGCCGCGCGTGCTGGCTGCTTGTTCCTCGTTTTTGCCACGTGTTCGTGCTGTTGCAGTAACACACACGCCCGGTTTTGCCATCACATTGCTTGAAGGAATCGCAATGGCACACGCACTCTGTCTTTGTTTGCATGTCCCGCTCATTGCTGCGCACCATCTCAAAGGGCACATCTATTCACTCTTTTTGGAAAAGCCTGCGCTGTTTCCGCTTGATGTTTTGCTTGTTTCTGGTGGGCATACGCTCTTGTTGCATGCCCATTGCCATGAGAATTGCGAGATTGTTGCCACGAGCCTTGATGATAGCTTTGGTGAAAGCTTTGATAAGGTCGCAAAGATGTTGGGGTTGGGCTATCCTGGCGGTCCCATCATCGAGTCGCTCGCACAAAAGGGCGATGATGCGCGATTTGCATTCACGATTCCGCTCGCGCATCACCCAAACATTGCCTTTAGCTTTTCGGGGCTCAAAAACAGCGTGCGCCTCGCCATTGCTAGTCTGCCGCAGCCACTTAGCGAGCAGGACAAAGCCGACATCTGTGCGAGCTTTCAGCGCGTTGCCGTGGCGCATTTGGCGCAACAAGTCACGCGTTTTTTGCGCCAAAGCCGCTATGCGCGCTTTGGGCTTGTTGGGGGCGCGAGCGCGAATCGCTTGTTGCGCGAATCGCTGCAAACATTGCTTGACAAAAATGGCAAGGAACTCTTGCTCGCCCCGCTCGCCTTTTGTAGCGACAATGCCGCGATGATTGGGCGGCTTGGCGTGCAGTCGTATTTGTTGCATGAGTTTCATCCGCTCACGCTTTGCGCAGTGGCGCGCACAGAGCGTGTGTTTTGAAACGATTTGCCCATAGACATTATAATCTCGCGATGAAGGAGAGATTGTGAAAATACGTTACCCCGAGATTCCCTCACCATGCTATGTTCTTGTTGAAGATTTATTGCGTGCAAATCTCAAGATTTTGCACCATGTGAGCGAGCAAAGCGGCGCAAAGATTCTGCTTGCACTCAAAGGTTATGCGCTATGGCGCAGTTTCCCGCTTGTCTCGCAATATCTACATGGAATCACGGCAAGCGGAATCTATGAGGCGCGGCTTGGCGCAGAGGAATTCAAAAATGGCGAGATTTGTGTCTATTCACCCGCGTTCAAAGAGAGCGAGATAGACGCGCTTTTGCCCATTGCCGACCATATCATCTTTAATTCGCCCACGCAGTTGCACCGATTCAAGAACAAGGTTTTGCATGCCGAGCGCAAGATTGATTGTGGAATCCGATTGAACCCGCTATATTCTGAAGTTTCGCCACCTATTTATAACCCATGCATTGAGGGTAGCAGGCTTGGAATTGTCCCAGAGGAGCTGCACAAATGCGAGCTTGATGACGTGAGCGGGTTGCATTTCCATACGCATTGCGAGCAAAACAGCGATGCGTTGCAGCGTACGCTTGAGCATTTCGAGCTGCATTTTGGGCATTTGATTGACGGAATGAAATGGGTCAATTTTGGTGGCGGACATCATATCACGCGCAAGGATTATGATGTGAATCTATTGATAGACATCATCAAAGACTTCCGTGCGCGGCATGGCGGAATCGATGTCTATCTCGAGCCCGGCGAGGCTGTGGGTTGGCAATGCGGCTTTCTCAAGGGTTCTGTGCTCGACATCACCTACAACACAATGCCAATTGCTATTCTCGATGTGAGCGCAAGCGCGCACATGCCTGATTGCCTCGAAATGCCTTATCGCCCGATGATTCGCGGGAGTCGCGAGCCCGGCGTGCTGCCCTACACCTATCGCTTGGGAGCTCCAACTTGCCTCGCGGGCGATGTGATTGGGGATTATAGCTTTGAATCAGCGATTGAGATTGGAGATGAGGTGATTTTTGAGGACATGATTCACTATACAATCGTGAAAAACAATACATTCAATGGAATCCCGCTGCCCGCAATTGGCATGTTGCGCAGCGATGGCAGCTTCAAGCTCTTGCGCGAGTTTGGATATGAACATTATAAAGAAAGGAATAGCTAAGGAGAGACAATGCAGATTGTGTATGCGCCTGTTGGTGGGTTTTATTTTGAACAAGATTATACTCTTAGCAATATCGTGCAAGGTTTTGATATTCAGATTCTCGAGACATTATGCGATGCTATTGATACATTAGGTGCGGGGGGGGGGGGCGGGGGGTGTTTTTTATTTATCCAACCACCCCCAAAATTTAACGCAAGATGTTGTTGATTGTGTGCA
>CAMWUR010000048.1 GCA_947177485.1 uncultured Helicobacter sp. | reverse complement strand
AATGGAAAGAGCTTGAAATCTCACAAGAACAACGAGAATATGACTTGATAGACAAGGTAGAGGAGTTTTATCCTGCACCGATTGAAATTAATATTGCAACAACAAATATTTGTAATCTCAAGTGTATCATGTGTCAATTACATAATCCAAAATTGAGCAAAAATCATAAAACGACATTTTTTCAACAAAAACAATTGTTAGCGGACGAAAGCGTGTATAGCATTATAGATTATGCTGCCAAGCATCATGTACATAATCTCGGCTTTACAGCAGCGGGAGAAGTTTTGCTCGATGAAAGAATTTTTGACTTTGTTAGTTATGCTCGAAAAAAAGGAGTGTCACTAATCGGTCTAGTGAGCAATGGGATTTTATTGGCAGAAAAAGGAGAGCAGCTTTTAGAATCAGGAATCAATCGACTCACAGTGAGCATTGATGGAGCTACATCAGAAATTTATAAAAAGATTCGTGGTGCAGATTTGCATAAGGTAGAACAAGGAGTGCGTAAATGTGTTGACTATGCGCGAAAGTTAAACCAACAAGGCAGAACAATAGAGATTGAGCTTGCCTGCGTGCTTGTATTTGATGAAATGCAAAGTACAGAACAAAAAGAGCTTTATCTTTCAAAATGGGCAGATACTCGCGACATCATTACGCGCATTACCTTTAACGAACTTGCCACATTTGATGAAAATGGTTGGGATACGCGTAATCATGCGATTATTGATAAAAATAATCGACAAATCTGCCATTTCCCTTTTCAGAGGTTTATGATTAATCCCTATGGTGATGTTACCGTGTGTTGCACAATGAGTACAAGTGCCTATTATGATTCTTTTCTTGTTGGAAATGTGAATCAACAAACACTAGAGGAAATTTGGACAGCTTCTCCAATGCGAACACTTCGCAAAGAGAATATTCAGAAAAAGTTTTCTGATTTTTCAATTTGTGCACGTTGCAACGAATGGGCATATAATGACTTTAGTGGGGCAATTCAAAAACCAACAGCGCAAGAAAAAATAATCTTGTAATTTTAAAAGGAGCAGAAATGAAGTGTATCATTCTTAGTATAGGGGGGGGGGCAGATGTATCGCTCCTAGAAACACTGGGTCTTGTAGTGGAGGCAAGTTATGAAGTCAAGGAGTTTTTTATGTTAGAAACTTATAAGGCAGCAAAACTTGCTGAAAATAAAGAGATTCCTCTCATAGGGTTTGATATTTCCAAAGTTGATATTCGAGAAAAGGAGTTTCAGGGATTTATAGAGCAAGCAAAAGAAAGCTTTTCTAAGAATCTCGCAAATCTCTATTACTATCCTAAACCGCATGAACATTATCAAGTTGATAAGGCAATGCTCTTTATGGCTTTTAAAAATTGGAAACTTGAAAAATTCTTAATAGAGATTCTCTATCGACAAGGAAAATTGCCGCAGAAGATTCGCAATGAATCCCATGCGTATCTAAATGAAAATTTGTTCGCGGGGAGAGACAAGAGAATTCATCTTGAAGGTCGTCCATTAAGCAATCTTGCAGATTCTTGGGAATTATTCAAAAGCCTTGAATTGTCGAAGCAGCTTATCGATAACGCTATACAATTTTACCCAGCACCTGTGCATATCAATCTTGGAACAATCAATCGTTGCAATCTTAGTTGTAATTTTTGTTTTTTCTTTGCGTCATCATATAAAAAAACACATACAACGGATTTTTTTAAAGAATATCGTGAATTAGATAGCAAGATTATCCATGATGTTTTTGACTATGCAGCAAAACATGGTTCAATGATTGATTTGGTGGGTCCATGTGAAATGTTGCTAGATAAAAGAGTGCCTGATTTTATTCGTTATGCGAAAGATGTTGGTGTTAGATGGGTATCAATGACAACAAATGGTTTATTGCTCGACAAAGAAATGGCACAAAGAATTATTGATTCAGGGCTTGATTCTCTTTCAATTAGTATTGATGCAGCAACAGAGCAAACCTACAAAGAAAATCGTGGTGGAAACTTTAAGAAATTGGTGAAAAATGTAGAATATTTCTTGGAACAATTGGAAAAATCTGGGCGAGATATGTTTATTTCACTTTCAATGATTTTGAATAAAGAAGCAGAAAATGAAGTGGAAATGTTTAAGAAAAAATGGTCTGCCTATAAAGTTGTCAATGAATTCTATATCCGGAATCTTATCTGTAAAGAAAATGAGGGCATGGATGTTGCACATAAAGATAATATCTCTATATCAAAACGGCTCGTTTGTCAAAAAATGTGGGATGAAATTCATGTGAATCCCGATGGAGGAATTATGCCGTGTTGCAACATGTCCACTGTGGTGGGTTGGAACAATAAAGGACTAGGCAATCTTTATGAACAGACTATGGAAGAAATATGGGCTGGTGTCATTGCTCGTAACTTGCGGAGAGATTTGGTAAATGAAGATTTCTCTGAATGGGAAATTTGCAAAAACTGCAAGGAGTGGTCATATATTTCTGTGGAAAAAGAGAATGGCGACATTGTATCTCCAAGTATAGAATTTGTAAAAGTGCATTAAAGTGTGGATTGGGTAGCTTAAAAATGTGTCGCATAGTCGGAGGTTGGGAATTTTTTGGTGAAACAGCGCTTTTTGATTCTATTGAGATTATGCGTGATACAATGAGCGCGGGCGGACCCGATGATTTTGGTGTGTACTTTTCACCTTCTGTTTCTCTCGCACTTGGACATCGTAGGCTTTCTATTATTGATTTGAGTAATTTTTCACATCAACCTTTCATAAGTTACGATAAACGCTTTGTGTTAGTTTTTAATGGTGAAATTTATAACTATAAGACTATTGCGCAAGATTTGCGTATCGAGGGCATCTCGCTTAAGGCACAGAGTGATACAGAAGTACTATTGGCAAGTCTTCTACATTGGGGAGTAGAATGTGTCGAACATTTAGATGGAATGTTTGCTTTTGCATTATGGGACGAGGTGGAACAGAAACTCATTTTATGTCGTGATAGAATCGGTGTTAAACCGCTATATTATTTTTTTGATTCCAAGCGGTTTTTATTTGCTTCAGAATTAAAGGCTTTATTTGCCTATCCTTTCATCAATAAAGAAATCAACAAAGAGTCTTTGAGCTATTTTTTTGCCTATGGCTATATTCCAGCTCCTCATTGTATCTTGCAAAATTGTCAAAAGCTTCAAGCAGGAAATTATTTGATTCTTGATTCTCAAGCAAGAATAGTACAGAAACAATATTATCATTCTAAAAAATATTTTATGGCACAACAACCTTATAATTTACAAGATTTTAAAATGGCACTCCATGATAGTGTCGCTAAAAGAATGGTGAGCGATGTTTCCGTTGGAGTTTTGCTAAGCGGAGGTGTTGATTCTTCGCTTGTGTGTGTTGCACTCAAAGAATTAGGCTATTCTTTTGAGACTTTTACAATGGGATTCCATGAATCAAGCTTTGATGAAACATATTTTGCAAAACAAGTCGCAGATTCTTTGAATGTTCGCAATACATCTTTTATTTGTTCACTACAAGAAGCAAAAGATTTAATAGAAAAATTGCCCTTTATTTATGACGAACCCTTTGGTGATACTTCCGCAATCCCTACTTTACTGTTAAGCGCTAATATGCGACAAATGGTCAAGGTTGCTTTGAGTGCCGATGGTGGTGATGAATTAGGAGTAGGTTATGAACGTTATTTTTGGGCAAAAGAGCGCTGGGATTCGTATAAGCTTTGGCGGTTTTTATCTGTCGAGAAAGTTTTATCGCTTTTGTCGCCAGAAATGAGCCTTGCTATCTTGCAAAAAATCGGTGTAAAAATTGGAATTGATAAGTTTTTGCGTATTAAAAACCAACTTAAGGCACGTAGCTTTATGGAACATTATCAAGTGGAAATTACACATTTTCGTAAAGAAGAATTATCACAAAATTTTCTCTTACCTCTAGCAAGCCTTGAGGACTATGAGTTTAAAAATCCTTATTCAAGCATGACATGTTTTGATTTTTGTTCGTATCTCCCTGATGATATAATGGTTAAAACAGATAGGGCAAGCATGAGTGTGGGGCTTGAAATGCGCGAGCCTCTTTTGGGGAATCAATTTGTACGTTTTATGTTATCTTTGAAGATGCTTGAAAAGATATGTGGCAAAGAAGGCAAGGTAATATATAAAACTTATTTGGAACAATTTTTATCTAAAGAGCTTATTTATCGTCCTAAAATGGGATTTGGTATTCCAATCGAAAGTTGGATGCGTTCAGATTTGCGTTACTTGCTTGACGATATGAGTGGAATTGAAGGATTTTTGGATAAAAATTTTGTACAAAAACTAATCAAAGATTTTGATGAAAAAAGACGTGTAGATTTTGCTAAAATTTGGTATATATACACATTTTTAGCATGGCGTAAAACATGGAGGATTTGATGGAACGATATGGCAAAATTGAGCTAGGCTTGAAATGTTATATCTATCCCAAGGGAGGCTGTGCAGAAGTAGTCGTTAATATTTTAAGGGATATTTTCCCACAATTAGAAATAGCTTATATTGACGATTCTCAACCAGAAATCTCTTTGGAGGCACGGCAAGATTCGATACGTAGAAGCGGTGCATATTGTCTCGTTTGTGCGGGTGATGTGCAAAATATTTTGTTGGATAAATGCCGTGGCCTTAAGATGGATAATGTTATCGATGGACGCGAATTTGTTGCTTTTCACTTAGGAAATAAAATTAAACAAGAAACACGCAAAATATTACAAGGACAAAAAGCCTATGAATTTTTGGAGCAGCGCAGAGTATTGCATGTTTTGCCGAATCGTTGGATAACACACTATTATTATTTTTATGATTTATTTGTCTATTATCTTGCAGATAGCCCATTAGAATACGTGCGAAAAAAAGTTATGGACTATTGTCAAGCCATAGAAAAAGCTCTTGCTCAAGATGATTTTTCTTTGGAGACACAAAAAGGTGTTTGTGCTTTTTTTGACCCCATTCGCTTGTTGCCAATGTTAGATTCTTTGACAAATAAGATTCCCATATTGTACCTTTTTGGTTCTTTTGAATGGTATCAGAAAAATAAAAGTTATATAGAAAATCAATGTGCCATCATTGTCCAATATCCACTCGCAGATTTTTTTGCTCATTATAGTATTTTTGTGAATGCAGGAAGTTCATTGCCAAAGCTTTCTAATAGGATGCGTACCACAATTGGCATTGGACATTCTTTTAGCGATGCTTTTATGTTTTGTTGTAGAGCGCATCATCAAGAATATCTTTTTCAATATATCCGCTATTATTTTTTGGGCATGGATTTTTATGTCGCAATTGACAAGGAATCATTGGAGTGCTATCAAAATATTATTAAAGAATTGGGACTCAATCTCAAAATATTACCTCTTGGTTCTCTCTCGCTCGACAAAAGAATGACAAATATTGTTCAACATAAAGCACCTAAGCAATTTTATTTTTTACCACGTGCTTGTCCGTTAGATATTATTGTAGAAGCTATCGATTTGCTTTTGCAAAAAGGCAAGAAAGTCATTTTTCGACCACATCCAGCTTTTGAAAATTTTGCCCAATATGCTGGCAAGAATAGAAGCGATTCATTTTTTGATAAATTGATAGACCACCCTTTATTTAGCATTGATAATGCCTCGAGTATTCCCCACGAGCTTTTGGCAGAAAGTATCGTGATTACCGATAATAGTTCGGTGGCGTATAGCGCGCCATTACTTGCCCTAAAACCTGCAATTCTATTTTGCCCACCTATGAAGAGCTTTGATTTGCGATTGCAACGTTTTGGCAAATCATTTGCAAATCCTTTGTTGCATCGTGTGGCTTTGAGTATCGATGAATTTCTCAAGGTTGCTTTGGAGCTAGAAGAAGAATTATTGTCATGGGGGGGGGCAATGTTTAATACATTATACAAATGGCGAGCACAAAATGTTTTTAATCTTGGATATTCTAAGGAAGCTTTTATAGAATGTTTAATCAATTTGTTGCAGGAGTAAAAGTGCAGTATCGGAAAATCCTCTTTGTAATTGATGTGATGAATCCCGGTGGCGGCGCACAAAAAGTTTTGCCCTACCTTTTGCGTATTCTTCAAAAGAATGGAGTGCAAGTTCACTTGATTGTACTTAAAAAAACAACTGAAGTTGTGCCACTTGATGATTTGAGCGTGGATTATATTTTACCCAATAGAGAAACGCGTTTGCTCGAAAACACTTTTAAAATTTTAGATACTCTCACAAGAGAGGCGAAAAATTTTGAGCTCATTTGTTCATTCATGGATTTTATTACTTGTTACTTTGTTGCATTGAGTTCTAGGCTTGCTCAAATCCCTTATTATACGTTTGTGCGGTGTGAACCTTCTTTTGTTGTGGAGACTTTTCCTTATAAACATGTTAATCAAGACCTCTATTCTTTGTGTCTACAAAATGCACAAAAGGTTATTTGTAATTCAAAATCTTCATCAGTAGATATTATGAAAAATTTTGGAGTTTTAGAAGAAAAAATTTTTCTTCTTTATAATCCTATTGACATACAACAAATCCAAAAAGATTCGCGCAAAACTATAGAGTTACCCATAAAAAAACAAGGTGAAATTTTTTGTGTTTCTGTGGGTAGATTAAATCCGCAGAAAAATTATTTGACACTTTTAAAATCTTTTCTAAAATTGCAAGATTTGCGAATTAAATTGTTTATTATAGGCGAAGGAGAACAAAAACAAGAAATGGAAAAATTTATATGCGAGCATTATCTCTCAAATGTGATATTATTGGGCTATCAAAATAACATTTATCCTTTTTTGGCGCAAGCCGATATTTTTGTTCATGGTTCATTATATGAAGGTTTTCCCAATGTTGTTTTAGAGGCGGCTTGTTTGAAAAAGCCATTGGTTTTGTCAAACATTATGCCCCACAAAGATTTTTTTGCCGCAAGAGGCGCATTGTTTTTTGACCCAGAAAATGTTGATGATTTAGCGGCGAAAATTAGAGATTTGGCATGCAATCAACAAAAACGCGACCATTTGGCAAAAGAGGCTTTTTCTGTTGTTCAGGATTATCAAGGAGAAAACTTTGAAAAACAGCTGTGGGAAATCTTTAATATTACAAATTTTTCAGTTAATGAGCAATGAGTAATAAAATTTTTTGAAAACATAAAAAGGCTTAATGATGTGTGCAATTGCAGGTTTTTATTCAGATAATAAATCTTTTGAAGTTTTAGCAGATATGTTAGCTAAAATGCAAACAAGAGGACCCGATGCAAGCTATACTTACCATAATTTTGGATTTTATGCAGGCATGAATCGCCTAAGCATTAATGATGTGGAGCATGGCGAGCAACCTTTTAAAAATCATGATTCATCAATTATGGTATTTTTTAATGGCGAGATTTATAATTACCCACAATTAAAAATTGAGCTCGAATCTGATGGTGTTATGTTTAAAACTCATTGTGATGGCGAGATTTTGCCATATTTATTTATCAAATATGGTATTGATTTTTTGAATAAACTTGATGGCATGTTTGGCATTTGTATCTATGATAAAAATAAACGACAGATTCTTCTTGCGCGCGACATTATAGGTGAGAAGCCTTTATATTATGTAAAAACTCCAAATTCCTTTGCGTTTTCCACTCTCATTGCGCCCTTATGTTTGCAAGATTCAACGATAAATCCACGTGCTATTTGGGATTTTTTGACTTTTGGGTTTATCCCAGAGCCTCAAACTATTTTTGACAATATTCAAGCCTTACCCAAAGGGACTTATGGTGTCTATGACATCAATAGAGCAGAGTTTTTTATTCAATCTTTTATTAAACAAACACAAAGAAATTTTTCAATAGAATTTGAAAATACTGATGATTCTTTATTGCGCATAACAAAGCAAATTGTTCAAGAGAGTATTTTTGATAGACTATTGAGCGATGTCAAAGTTGGAGCATTTTTAAGTGGTGGTTTAGATAGCTCGATTGTTGTTAGTATTGCCAAACAAAGATGCGCAACTTTAGAGACATTTAATATTGCTTTTGCCGATAATGTTGACCCTTATTGTGGCTTTGCAGATGAAAGTGAATTTGCTCAAATTATTGCAAAACATATTGGTTTAAATCATCATGAAATACGTGTTGATTCAAAAAACTACCAAGATTATTTGCAGGATTTTATTGCTAGCATTGACCAACCTTATGGGGCAATTTCGGGTATTGGCATTAAAATGATTGCTCGTTTTGCAAGAGAGCTTGGGATAAAAGTTTTATTAAGTGGAGATGGCGCTGATGAAATGTTTGGTGGGTATGCATGGTATCCAAAATTACAATTCAACGACCCACGTTATATCACACAAGAGAAACCAAAGGGTTGGCATTATTATGCGTTCGAGAGTGAAAAACGTGCTTTTTTGTCAAAAGATATGTTTAGTTTTGGTGGAAATTATTTTGAATCGCTCCATTATTTTCCTGCTTCTTCGTCTCCAATAGATTCGATTCAGTTTGATAGAAATTTCTATCTACCCTTTGAAATGATGACAAAACTTGATAGAATGACAATGAGCGAAGGTGTAGAGGGGAGAGCATGTTTTGTTTCACCTAAAATTTTTGCTTTTATACAGCAGCTAGACTATCAGAGTCTTTTACGACATGGTACAAAATGGCTTTTGCGCGAATCGTTTCGTGATATTCTGCCACAGAAAATTGTCATGCGTGAAAAACATGGCTTTAATCCCCCAATCGATTATTGGTTACATCATGCTTGGCGTCCCTTACTTTTAGAGGCTTTTGCTCCACAAAGTGCATTGAATAGGCTAGGGATTCTTTCTACAAATGTAGAACAAGATTTTATGCCCATATTTGATAAGAGTGAGCGGCGTTTTGGGAATATTGCTTTTTTTCTCGTTGTGCTTAATTTGTGGCTAGAACAACATATAAATTCTGGGAATATTGCAAGATGAAAAAGACTAAAAAAGTTGTTAAAAACCAAGCGTTTAGCAAACAAGAAAAGCTTCTATTGCGCCATTTTGCTGGATATGTTTGGTGGAAAAATGTCGAGGAGCTTATTGCACATGAACCCTATCGAATCATCGCAAATGCTATGCGTTATGCGAATGCAAAGGAGGAATACATAAAACTTTTGGGCTTTAAAAAAGCAAACTTGAAAAAAGCACTCCAAAAGGCTCAAGCAGGTTGGTTTGATAAGAAGAGTTGGGTTTTTTGGCATATTATGCTGTTTGGTTTGCGGGCAGAGATTCCCGAACTTCCAAAACGAGGATTTCTATGCAGTTAAGATTAGATATTTTACCAAGCGAACAGACAAAACTCTATCCTTTTTTGCAGCAGATTACCAAGTTAGGTTTTGTGCTTTTTGGCGGAACTGCAATAGCCTTGCAATTAGGGCATAGGCAATCGGTAGATTTTGATTTTTTCCATGAACAAGATATTTCTGACTTTCAATCAACTCTACTCAATTTAGAAGGGCTAAACGCACAACATGTACTACAAAATGAGCCAAATAGTCTCTGTTTTCAGACCAAAAATAACGTAAAGCTATCTTTCTTTGGTCGGATAGAATGGGTGCAATATGCAGAAACATTTTGTTCAGAAGATTCTATTTTGCAACTTGCTAATTTAGATTCCTTATTGATTACAAAATTAAAGGCAATTTGTGATAGGGCAGAGTGCAAGGATTATAAAGACATTATTGCAATTTTAAAAACAGAATCTGTAGATTTGCTTCATTCTCTACATAGAGTAGAATTGTTTTTTGGCAAAGCCGTCCCTTTAGGGCAAATTTTGAAAGGATTAACATATTTTGAGGACGGAGATTTAAAACTACTCACCAAAAAAGAAAAAAAATTTCTTGAACGTGCAGCGATTAAGGCAGGGCGAAACTTGGGGAAGAAAAAGGCTATTAATGTCTAATATTTTAATTCTTGCTGACCTGACAAGCCCACTCATGAAGCCTCGAATCCGCATGCTCAAGGATTTACCCTATAAGAAATATATTCTGCATAATGCAAATAATATTATCTTAAATGATGAACAGAAATCTGGATTGGAGGATTTTATCATCTTGGAACATCGCCAAATCGATTCGATTCGTTTGCGTTACTTGTATAGCTTTTTCTATACACTCTTTCTACTTTTGCGACTGAATCCAAAACTCATTGTTGTGCATTGGGCAAGCAGACTTTATCAAAATATTCTCCTTGCTCTTTGGGGGAAACGCGTGATTGTGCACACAATGGGTGGTGATATTGATAGCACACAAGATTGCAAGGGGAAAAAGAGATTCTTTATTGTCATGTTGTTGCGTCAATGCAGAATCGTTACAACCAAATCAGACTATATGTCCCGTATGTTGCAGGCTCTTCAGATTCCTTTAGAAAATGATAAAATCAAACAGATAAGCTGGGGGGTAGAAGAGCGGTTTTTTGTAGGGGATTCCAGCACAGAATCGCAAAAATTATCTTTACAAGAACAGCTTTTTGGGCGCACATTTGATGTTCTCTTTTTTAGTATTCGTGCATTTACTCCTTTCTATCATTCTAAAGAAATCTTAGAATCTTTTCTCAAAATTTTTGCCAATTCTCCTCATGTTGCTCTTTTGGTTTCTACAATGCGAAAAGATGCAAAATACTTTGACGCTCATGCGCTCAACTTACCAAATCTATTCTATTGTGAAATTGCTCCTAGTGCGATTCATCGTTACTTGTTTGCAAGTGATGTTGTGGTGAGTTATAGTCAAAGCGATGGTTTGTCGCAAAGCTTGCTTGAAGCTGTGGCAGCCCGGCGCTTGGTTGTGGCAAACGACCTTCCCCAACATCGCGAGATTCTACGTAACGGGTATAATGCCGTGCTCTTTGAGAACGAGACAGATTTGCCCAATGCGCTCAAAAAAGCACAACAATTGTGTGCCCAACCTATTGTTTTGGAGAAAAATGTCGATTTTATCCTCAATATCCAGTCCCAAAAGGATTATTATCTGCAAATTCTAAAGGAGGCTTTTGATGTTTAGGGAGCATTTGCAATATCTCGTTTGTCCTAATTGTAAAGTAGCTTTATTGATTCAAGCGACAAAGGAAGAAGGTGAACGCATTATTGAAGGAAAGCTTGTTTGCACTCAATGTTCTACGACATATCCCATTGTCGATTCTATTCCTCGTTTTGTGCCGCAAACTAATTATGCCGATAGTTTTGGGTTTGAGTGGAATATGCACAAAAAAACACAACATGATAGTGCAAGTGGCGTGGAAGCAAGCAAAAAGAGATTCTATGAAGAGACGCATTGGAGCAAGTCAAATGGTGAATCGTTTATTATTTTAGAGGCAGGTTGTGGGAGCGGACGCTTTACGCCCTTTGCGCTCGAAGCTGCAGGGAGGGGGGGGGCAGGTTTAGTGATTAGTTTTGATTATTCAAGTGCGATAGACGCGAGTGCACGCACAAATATTCCTAGCAAAAACTTGCTTTTGCTTCAAGCAAGCATTTTTGAATTGCCTCTTGCGCCACTTATTGACCGTTGTTTTTGTTTTGGTGTTTTGCAGCACACTCCAAGCGCAAAAAATGCCATTGCCGCGCTTGTGAGTGTTCTAAAAAATGGCGGCGAACTTGTTTGCGACCATTACCCCTTTAATAGAAATACGCCTTTTAATACAAAATATTGGGTGCGTCCGCTAACGACAAGGATTCCGCATAAAATGCTCTATAATTTTGGCAAAAAATATATCGATTTTATGTGGCCTATTTTTAAGATGAATCGGGAATGTTTCTCACCAAAAGTTGCAAATCGTCTTAATTGGCGTTTGCTTGTGCCCGATTATACAAGTGCGGGCTTGAGCGAAGAAATGCTGAAAGAATGGGCATATTTGGATTTTTTTGATATGCTCTCGCCTAAATATGATAGACCTATTCGACTGCAAACTTTTCATCGCTATCTTGTTGAATCGGGCTTAGATTGTGTCGAAACAAAGCCGGGCTATAATGGTTGGGAAGGGAGAGGGATAAAAAAATGCAATTAGAATCGCATCAAACTCTCTATCTCTATCCTCATGGAGAAGATACACAGGCAGCATGGTTTATTATCAAAGAATTGCAGAGACAAAATTTGTTTCCGATTTGTGAGATTGTGTTTGTTGATGATAAAAATCCACAGACATCATTAGAAAACTTAAGGAGTACAATTATTGCTAATGGCGTGCTTTGGATATTGCACCAAGATAGAGAGATGTTCCGCAAGCTTTGTGCGAATGCCGCAGATATTCCTTTTATTGAGGGGATAGAAAACTTAAAAGGAGTTTTGCATCGAGCCATAGAGAAACTAGATAAAAATGAAATATTGCAGAATCACCACAATGATGCGACAATGCTGTTGAACTATGCAAGCTACTTTATGCTCCATTTTTGGATTTCTTTAAATGAAGATAGCCTATTTGTGCAGATTATGAAAAGACTTTCTGAAGATATTAGTGCATATTTTGCGGCGCAATTCTGTATCACAAATAACACAATTGCTATTGCAAGCACACATTTTAGCTCGGGGAAGCATTTGGGTGAAATTGGTAAAAAACTTGAATCAATGGGGCAGAAGGTTGTTTATGTCGTAAATGATGAACAATCCTTACAAAAGCTACCAGAAAATGCCATTTGTTGCCCCTTGCAGCTAGGTTATATGGGCATATTGTTGCGCGTTTTTCGGCTCTATGTTACATGTCAAATGCCCCTAACTGCACCAAATTGGGGGCAGAAAGTTATCTATGTTTCTCATGCATACATTGACCCAATCGCCGCCTTAGCACAAAGAAATCGTCCCCTAGATGATTTTTGGTTCTCAAAGAAAATGGGAATCAATGGTTATAGAATGGTGCCGTCTATGTCAAACTATCTAATTTTTAAAGATAAATTTGCCGAACATGGCTATCAAAATGAGCTCGTTTGTGCGGGTTATCCTAGTTTAGATAGCTATATTGCGGCATATCATCATACCGCTAATATTGGCGAGGGGGCGGGGATTTTGATTGCTATCAATGAGCATAGTAATGTGCGTATTATTTATGATGTTTTGCAAGAATTAAGAAAAAAGTATCATCAATCCATAGCAATAACTCAAAAAATTATCTTTCGACCCCACCCAAGTTTTCATAAAACTTCGTTATATAACAAAATCTATCATGAGTTTCATGTATACGATTGGTTTGTCTATGATACGTCTGCACGACTCAGCGCAGAAACAATGCATGCGTGTGGTTGTCTTATCGGTGATTTTTCTAGCTTGGTTTATACCTTTCCGCTCTGCACATTAAAACCAGCTATTTTGCTTATATCAAAAGAATCTTTGCAAAATACTTATAATGGTGTTGGATTTTATAATCCTATTCTTCATTTTTATGCCACAAATGTTGCTGAATGTTTACAATCTATAGAGACAATTGCCCAAGAAGACAAACAGCAACGTGCCCAAAATATTAAAGAATTTCGCGAAAAAGAGGTTTTTCATCTAGGAGATTCGAGCACGTTTATCGCTGCATTTATTGCACAAAAGCTGCAAGAGACATTATGATTTAAGTTCTTTATTAATAAATTTAGAGTACAATGCAATCAAGGAGTTGGTTATGAAAAAATTTGCACTCATTGGCGCTGCGGGCTATATCGCGCCGCGCCATCTTCGGGCGATTGCTGACACGCAAAATGAGCTTGTTTGCGCGTTTGACCCAAACGATAGCGTTGGAATCATCGACAGCACCTTTCCCAATGCTGATTTTTTTATCGAGTTTGAGCGATTTGATAGACATATCGATAAATTGCGGCGCAAGGGCGTTGGTGTCGATTTCGTGTCGGTGTGTTCGCCAAATTATCTCCATGATAGCCACATTCGCTTTGGTTTGCGCAGTGGTGCAGATGTGATTTGTGAAAAGCCGCTTGTGCTCAACCCTTGGAATCTCGATGCGCTCGAGATAATCGAAAAAGAATATGGCAAGAAAATTTATAATATTTTACAATTACGATTACATGCAACGATTACTGCGCTCAAATCGCGCGTGGATTGTGAGCTTGCTAAGAATCCAAACAAGATTTTTGATGTGAACCTTAGTTACATCACCTCACGTGGCAAATGGTATTTTATTTCGTGGAAAGGCGATGTGAGCAAAAGCGGCGGTGTGGCGACAAATATTGGAATCCATTTCTTTGATATGTTGTTGTGGATTTTTGGCGCACCGCGTCAAAGTCGTGTTCATTTGCTCACCCAAAGCAGCGCAGGTGGCGTGCTCGAGCTCACGAACGCGCGCGTGCGCTGGTTTTTGTCGGTTGATAGCGCGAAGCTTCCAAAGGGTTGCGATAAGCGCACATTTCGCGAAATCACCATAGACGGCGAGGCAATGGAGTTTAGCGAGGGCTTTACCGACCTGCATACAGAGAGCTATCGCGATATTCTCAATGGTGGCGGTTTTGGAACGCACGAAGCGCGCGCGAGTATCGAGCTTGTGCATTCGATTCGCAACGCACCCCTTGCGCCCCTTGTGGGCGATTACCACCCGATGTGTAAGGAATAAAATGCAAAAAGAACGCGTGATTCTGTATGGTTTTGGCTGGGTTGGGCAATCAGTGTTTGCTTTTTGTGAGGCAATGGGCTTTGAATGCCGCATTGTTGATGATAATCTTGACAAACGTTTTATATGTGATGAGCGCATGGTTGGAAATGAGGTATTTCGCGAGCCCTTTGCGCTTTGCCTCATCACGGTACGTGATACAGAACTTGCACAAAAGATTCTTGCAAAACTTCAAAAACTAGGAATCCATGAGAGTGTTGTGCGGCATGTTTTTAGTTTTGACTATCGCCCATCGATGGCACATCTTGTGCATGATTTTTTTAATTCTCCACAAAAACTTCTTGAAGATTGGCGTGGTGAATCTTTTGCGCTACCCAATTTCCATGCGAAGCTTGCACAACTTGTTGATGGTTATCGCAAGAAACGAGCAAAACGTAATCAGAACTTATCACAATTCCGCGCACAAGTTGATTCAGCTTTGCCACACCACAGTGTGTTTGCCAAAATGTTCCATATTGAGCCCACAAAGGGACGTTTATCGCATATTCCCTATCCTGGATTCAACGTGCATATTGCAACAGAAAGAGCGGATAAGAATTTCTTTTTTGAAGAAGTGGATTGGGATTGGATATATCATCGCAATGCAGATACGAAACTTATTGTTTGTTTTGGCAATAGTGCATTGCGTTTAAATTATCTTCCCTTGCACGAAACAATCGTTGAAAACTTACGTAGAGAATTGCAGAGTTTTGCGCCACAACAAACATTTATTGTCTTGAATCTTGGCATTAGCGGCTATACAATCTATGAACAAATGATGCTCTACAATGCTCTTATCTATCCCCATTCTCCTGACATTGTCTTAAGTTTTTTTGGCGGCACAGATTGGCGCACAGGCATTGTGAGTTGCGATATTTTATTGAAAACTCATAGAATGACTTACACACCTGGTTATTATGAATACCAAGTAAAATCATTATTCCAACAAACATCGCTTGTCCAAACCAATCGACTTCCTCTCTATACCGAGCTTGAAATCCCCAATCCAAAAATTAGCGATACTGATGTGAATGCTGCAATCACAACGCGACTGCGGCAATTCCATGATATTGTCTCGGGCGGCGGGGGGGGGGGGGGGGTTTTTTTTTTTTTTTGAGCCGATTTTGCAGGGCAAGAAAGTTTGGCAACAAGGGGATCAGGATATGCGCTGGGGGTTAGACCCAT
>CAMWUR010000047.1 GCA_947177485.1 uncultured Helicobacter sp. | reverse complement strand
TTAGGGGGATAAGGGCGAAGCTATCAGTGAATACACAAACAATTTCATGTTTGCTATGGCAAGTAGCCCCCCTTGTCCCCCTTAGAAAATAACCACTTTTAGAATCTCAAAAAAATCTAATGATTTGTCATTCTGAAGCCTTTAGGCTGAAGAATCTCATGTTCTAAGAATCATGAGATGTTTCGGCTTTGCCTCAACATGACAAATAAAATCTTCGGAGGTGCGATTTTAATCGCACACAATCCAATCATGAGTGCGACTCAAGTCGCACCTCCAAATAGGGTTGTCTAACGTCGTAGATTGCCACGCGCCCTAGCGGACGCTGGCTATGCGCGCCATTCAAACAAGCGCACAGCGCCATATTGAAGCTGCATGGCGATTTCGTTTTTCACAGAATCAAGCTCGGGGTTTTGCGGCATATCTTGTTGCGCGTCTTGAGCGAGCTTTGCGACAGCACCAAGTGTTGCAAAAGCCCGCCAATCCCATTCGTCTTGCAACTCTTGCAGTGTCTTTGTTTCGAGTTTGGTCAATGTTTGCAGCTCTGTTTGGTTCAGCGCTTGCGCCGATTGCAATATTTCACGTTCCTCGTTTGTGAGGCTGCCCAGCGCGCCGTCTGAATCCTTGAGCTTTTGTAGCAATTGTTGCTCTTTGAGCCGCGTTTGCAAATCTTTGTGGAGTTTTTCAAATTCTTCTAAGGCGAGCAGCTCTAAGTCTTTGTTTGCGAGCTTTTTGTCGTTGAGCCCCGAAGAAATAGCTGCGTCAATCATCTGCACGGCGTCAGCGACACTCTGAAACTCTCCAAAGCGCATCAAATGCCCATCGGAGTTGCTGTCGCTCAATACAAGCGCATTCAGCGCATCGTTTAGCGTTGCATAAAATCCGCCTTTTTGGTAGCCTGCAATTTCGCTTTCGACAACTGTTGTGGCATTGTATGTTCCGCCCGAGAAGAATCCACCACGTAGCGCGTCCCATTCGTCTTTTTCAATCTTACCATTTTTATCAAAATCGGCATGCATATAGTTTTGTTTGTATGCCAAATCGCCAAACCAACCGCTGACAAACGCCTCTGCCTTGCCGCTTAGGCGCAAGATTCCGTCTTTGCGCTCATAGAAATCGCCAAAGTCAAAGCTCTTTTGCAGTTTGGTTATCGCCTCTGCACTCAACGTTAGCGCAATCCGAGTTTTGCTGATTGGGTCGTCAAACAGCACATCGCGCGATTCGAGTGGCTTGTCTGTTGTGTCGGTGGTTTTGAATGGATTGAGCGCCGCTAGACTTTGGTTTGTGCCTGTTTGGTTGAGAGTGGCGAGAAGTTGTGCATCGTCTTGTTCCTCGTTACGTAGCTTTGCCATACTTCGCGCAATCGGGTTGTGGCGCATTGCCGAAAACACTGTGTCTTGGAGTAGATAATAAGTCTGAAACATTGCCATTGGGCTGCCTTGTATAAGATTCTAAGATTATATCATAATTAGAATGATGCCAAACCCGATTGGATTCCCATTAACTCTAAAATCCGATAATATCGCAATAAGGAGCAAGCCATGACAGACATCATAGCAATCGCTACACTCATGCAGCATGACGTCCTCGCGCCAAACGCGCCTAAGTCAAATGGGGCAGATTTCGCTGCTGTGCTTGAGCAAAAGCGCCATGAATTGCTCGCGTCTGTTGCGAACGATTCACACATGCAGCGCGAGACTCTCCAAGCGCGGCTCGAACATGGCGCAAACGAGATTCACAAAGAATCCGCCAACGGAATCTATCTCAACACAACCAAAGCCGTTGTGGGGCTTGTCAACCAAGACTTGTGGCGGCAAACATTTAGCCCAGCCATTCACATGGCTGAAATGGATTCTGTGCCCCCAACTCTTGATTCACAAACCGACAATGCACCCGTTCTCGCTGCGCCGCT
This sequence comes from uncultured Helicobacter sp., assembly GCA_947177485.1. GTDB lineage: Bacteria > Campylobacterota > Campylobacteria > Campylobacterales > Helicobacteraceae > NHYN01. Next base: position 14,762 of record CAMWUR010000047.1, on the reverse strand, counting down.
TTTTGAAACAGACACATTAACTTAATGCAACACAACAAGTTTATTATCATCTTTGAGCGCGCCTTTTTCTTGCAGCGCCTTTTGCAACAAGAGGGCAAGCGAGATGACATCTTCACATTGTCTCGCTGTACGTGGGTCGTGTTCCATTTGTTCCAAAACTTTCTTGTCTATCGTAAAAGTATTTTTGCCATCATTTTGAGACGAAGTGCTTGAGCGAAATTCCACATCTCCAAATTGTTGACGCAAATTGTTAAGACATTGATTCTTCATTGTATTTCCTTCTCGCTTGCTCTTTGTGGAGATAGAAGCAAATCGTGTTCCTTTAAGGTGTTTTTAGAATTTTTTTGGTAAACTGCGCCTTTTATTCAAGGAGAGAAAATGCGTTATGTCTTGGGGTTGTTGCTATGCGCTACGTGCGCGTGGGGGTTGAATGCGAGCGAGAAAAGCTGGCAAAATGGGCAGACTTTTTTGGGCTTTTTGGACGCAAACAAAATCCCCCACAGCCTCTATTATAACCTTGCAGCAGAGGACAAAGAGCTCGCCACAGAAGTCATGGCTGGCACAAAATATCATTTACTCACCGATGATTCGGGTGCGCTTGTGCAGGCGCTGATTCCAATCGGTGAAGACAACCAAATCCACCTTTATCAAGATTCCAAGTCGCCATCAGGCTATGGGTTTAGCACGATTCCTGTGCGCTATTTTGAGAAGCGACAATCGATTGCATTTGAGTTGAGCAGCGTGCCCTATAATGAGATTATCCATATCACAGGCGATTCGCGCCTCGCAAGCGAGTTTGCCGTGGCATTTCGTAGCTCGATTGGCGCAACAAGCCTCTATCCTCAAGACAAGCTCGCGTTGATTTACAACCGCAAATATCGCCTCGGCAAGCCCTATGGCGCGCCCGAAATCATCGCGGGCGTCATCGAGGCGCGCGGCAAGCCACATTATCTCTTTTCTTATAAAGATGGTGGCTATTATAATGAAAAAGGCGAATCGCTTATGCAATTCTTATTCACCGTTCCGCTTCGCTATACACGCGTTTCTTCGTCCTTTTCCAACGCACGCAAGCACCCCATTCTTGGCTACAAGCGTCCGCATTTGGGCGTGGACTATGCCGCACCTCGCGGCACGCCTGTGCATGCAGCTGGTAGCGGCACGGTGAGCTTTGTCGGCTATAAGGGTGGTTATGGCAAAACGATTATCATCACACATGGCGATGGATTCAAGACGCTCTATGGGCATCTGGACGGCTATGCGCGCGGAATCCGAACGGGCAAAAAGGTTGCGCAAGGCACGAGGATTGGCTATGTAGGCAACACTGGGCTTAGCACAGGACCGCATTTGCATTTGGGGCTCTACAAAAACGGCAAAGCAATCAACCCGCAAAAAAATGTGCAGCGCAAGAAAAAGAAGCTTGCTGCAAGCGAGTTTGCCGAGTTTTCTGCCCAAACTGACCCCTATAAAGCCGAGCTGCAAGCCGCACTCTCACAAGAGAATCTGCCCGTCTATGAAAAACCCCAAGAATACATTGCCGCACGTGAAAGTGCGGAGAATCGCGCGCCGTGAAGTCTGCTAGACATATTCAGATTCAAAAAATCGAGGAATGTTGGGATTCACCCTATATCCGCCCACATCGCATTTTCTATACCGAGAATGGCGCACAACGAACATGGGACATCGTCCAAGCACACAATAGCGTGAGTATTCTGATTTATGACATTTCCTTGAACGCATTGATACTCGTCAAACAAATGCGCCCTGCGCTGTTTGTCAAAAGCCAGATTCCCTGTGTTTATGAACTCTGTGCGGGAATTGTCGATAAGGACAAGAGTTTGGCACAAATCGCGAGTGAAGAAGTGTTTGAAGAATGTGGCTATCATGTCCCTGCAAGCGATTTGGTCGAGATTTGCTCGTTTTATTCATCTGTGGGCTTTGCGGCGAGCAAGCAGCATTGCTACTATGCCGAAGTGAACGCTGCCATGAAAACAGGGCAGGGCGGTGGAATCGACACCGAACAAATCGAGGTCATCACGTTGCCACTTTCTGAAATCCGCGATTTTGTCTATGATTCTAGCCGCGCAAAAACATCGGGGCTACTCTTTGCATGTATGTGGTTTCTGAATGAAAAAACCCAGTATTTTTCTAAGGTTTAGGAATGCGAGTCTTTTTTTTTCTGCTATTTTGCGCTTTTGCAAGCGCGTTTGAAAACAAAATCTCCTTGCCCATTCTTGAGGTGAGCGAGCAGACCATCACCACGCCCGCGATGAATCTTCGGCGTGGCGAGAGTGGCTTTGTGTTGCACCAGCTCGATTCGGCACATGCGATGATACTTGCGCGCGCCGTGGTTGTGGCTATCGATGACAACCGCGCGCGGCTTGCGCTGCAACCGCTCGAGCTGTTCGACAATCCGTCTATGCCGACTCCGCTGCTTACGCCAGAAGTGGGCGACCAAGTCATCTTGCGCGTTTTCTACAACCGCGCTTTTGCCATTGCGCCCAATCAACAAGTCTATCGCGCAGTTACGGCGCAATACCCAAACATCGAGTGGCTGCACCCCGATTTGTTTGCCGCGTTTTTGGCAAATCAGGGCAGAGCCGCACCCACAATGGAGCATTTTCGCGAGATTTGCAATGTCTATGCGACAGGCGTTGTGTATTTGGTGCGCGAAAATGTCGGCGAGTTGCGCGATTGCCAGACTTTTGCCATTTTGCATTCCGATTCGCTCCCAAACAGCGAGGAGCAAATCAAGCCATTTTTTTCACGGCTTGGCAATATGGAACGTAGTTGGTTTGGCTTTTTGCGCCGCGACCCAAAGATAACTAACTATTATCATTATTACGATTCGCTCGTTCATGACTTTGCGCGTGCAAATCGGGATATTGCCGATGTCATCGAACATCGATAATCGAAGGAGACAAGATGGACACCAAACATATCGCCGCATTCCGCGCCATCATTGGCGAGGAGAATTGTTTTGATGACGCGGCGCACAAAATTGCCTATTGCTATGATGCCACGCGTTGTCGTTATGAGCCAGATGCTGTCGTTTTTCCGCGCAACGAGGACGATGTGAGCCAGATTCTGCGCTATTGCAATGAGCACAGAATCCTCGTTACGCCGCGCGGCGCGGGCAGCGGGTTCACAGGTGGCGCGTTGCCCGTGAGTGGCGGGATTATCCTCTCGCTCGAGAAACACATGAATCAAATTCTTGAGATTGACATGGAAAATATGGTTGCGCGCGTGCAGCCCGGCGTGATTAACAAGCATTTCCAACAGGTTGTGGAGGAAAAAGGGCTATTCTATCCGCCCGACCCGGCGAGCGAGGATTTTTCGACTCTTGGCGGCAATGTGAGCGAGAACGCGGGCGGCATGCGCGCCGCGAAATATGGAATCACGAAGGATTATGTCATGGCGTTGCGCGCCGTGCTGCCAAACGGCGAGATTATCCGCGCGGGCAAGAAAACGATAAAAGATGTCGCGGGCTATAATGTCGCCGGAATCCTCATCGCAAGCGAGGGCACGCTCGCTGTGATTACAGAGATTACGTTGAAGCTCCTTAGCAAGCCAAAGCTTCGCCAAAGCGCGCTAGGCGTGTTTCCGACAATCGATGCCGCAATGCATGCGGTCTATAAGACGATGGCGGCGGGCGTTACGCCTGTGGCAATGGAGTTTCTCGACAATCTCACAATCCGCGCTGTCGAGGAGCGATTCCACAAAGGCTTGCCGACAGACGCTGGCGCGATTCTGATTACCGACGTTGACGGCAATTTGGACGCAGAGATTGCGCATGACATGCAAAAAATAAAGGAAAAATTTGAAGAGAATGGCTGCACAGAGTTTCGCAGCGCGAGCACGTCCGATGAAATCGCCGCGCTGTGGTTTGCGCGCCGCAATGCGAGCCAGAGCATCACGATTTATGGTAGCAAGAAGCTCAATGAGGACATCACCGTTCCGCGCAGCAAGCTGCCCGAGCTGCTTTCGCGAATCGATGCTGTCGCGCGCAAGTATGACGTCAAGATTCCGTGCTTTGGGCACACGGGCGATGGCAATGTGCATACAAATGTGATGGTCGATGCGAGCAGCGAAAGCGAGCTAAAAAAGGGGCATGACGCCATCACCGAGATTTTCAAAATCGCTGTCGAGCTCGGCGGCACGCTTAGCGGCGAGCATGGAATCGGGCTTGCCAAAGCGCCGTTTATGTCGCTCGCGTTTAGCGAAGCGGAGATGAACCTTTTCCGCGCCATCAAACGCGCCTTTGACCCGAACAATATCTTGAATGTTGGGAAGATGGGGTTGTAGAATTGCCCAATCGGGCAAGCGCGCCCGATTCTGTTTTGTCCCACAAACGTAGAATCTGCTTATCCATTGCGAGCCCTCCTTAGAATGTGCGCCAATCTGACTTTTTTGGAGTCTTCCACATTATCGTGTCTTGGGCGATTCGTATAGAATTTTACATTTTATGCAAACAAGTACTTGACAAATTATGTAAAATCTGCTAGCATGCTGCTCCGAATCGGTTGGGAATCCCACAGATTCTATCTTTGCGAAGGAGCGTTTTGATGCCAACCCCCATACTCTTGCGAGACAAGATGAGAGAGATTGATTTGCGTCTAGTGGATTTGGCACAATTTCTCGAGCTTTCGCGCCCTACGGTGTATAAATTCATCGACTACTACGAAACGGGACAAAAGGACAAGCTTGAGCCCAAAATTCTTAGGCTTTTTAATTTTATCTCTAAAGCTTCGAGTAAGGCGAGTGTGATGAGTTATATTATAGAAAACATCATCAAGCCAAACGAGCAATCTCCGCAGGATAGGGAACATCAAATTGCGAATCTACTTAAAAAGGAGAATAAGGTAAAGATTGAGTTTATCAACAAAATCGCCGAAAGTCAGGTTTTCGACCCGATTCTGGATTATTTGTTGCAATGCGAGACAATCCTTGCACAAGGCAGAATCTTGAAGGAGCAAGAAATTATGATACTAGAACCGCTCATCGCATTCTATCAAGCGCTTGGGTTGAAATTACCATTTGAAGGAGAACACAATGGAAAATAAACAACAAAGCAAAAAGGAGATTAGCATGAAAAGTGTCAATGGTTCACGTGGAATTTTGATTCACAATTTCAGGAATATTGGTGTTTATAAAGAAAGTTCGACAGAAAACGGAGCATTCTTGCGGCTGTCAAGCCTAAAAAGTTTAGGTGGTTTGGTCTGCATCTTGGGTGAGAATAATACGGGCAAGAGTAATCTTTTGGCAGCATTGGTGAAGTTGGGGAAAATTAGCGAAATCCCTGCATTAAATGAGGATAAACCAGATTTTTTTGGATATGAAACTTGTTTGCCAAAGATTGCGTTGAGCTATCGAGTTCCTAAACAGCTGAATGAGACACATGGTAGTGAAAAGGATAAATTGAGTGGTAAAACTTATTCTATCGTTTATTCGTTTGAAGATTGGAAGAGGGCAAAGGAATATGAAATGCAGCATTTACGTAAGGAGCAATGGCAAGAGCAGCTTTATAAGGTGCAAAAATTTGAGCAGGACGATTTTGATTTATACATTAATGAACTGCAAGACACCTTAAATAATTTAAAGGTGTCTTGTTATTACAACACAAATAAAGAACATGTCTATTTAACTTTGCGCGACAAAAGGCGTATTGTCGAGTGCGAGCTAAGGGGAGAGTATTTGAAATGTATCAAAGATTATTCGGTAGACAATCTACGCGACAATCTTTCTGTTCCCATTGCCTGCCAATTTGTTATCAATGGCATTCAAAAAGTGGATAATGCTATGGATATTATGGAACTTTTTATCCCGAATAAGAAACAGAGTGTTAGAGATGGTTATGAGGAAGTTAGAGTCATTATGTATTTAGATGAAGATGGACAAACGCAAAATGCGTATTTTCCAGATATAAAAACCGAGCAATTTAATATAGCCACTGCTCAAGAATTGATATTGTCTAAATATAAAGAAGTATGCTCCTATTGCAAGGTTGAAGAAGATGAGGAATGGTTCGATAGATTCAATGCAAACAAAGATAACCCAGAATTTTTAAACATCATCTATGAGGAGCTTAAAGAAAAATATCAAAAATATGAAGAAAATGATTTCTTCAGGAAATCAATAAAATCTCATCAAAAACTTTTGGGGGTGGATTTGCAATTCATTCCAATGATAGACTTTCCCAAATTAAGGATGCCAAAAATTCAGTCTCCACAGTTTCCAAATATAAATCTTGGCATTCCTCTTATACCCACAATTATTCTTTATGTAGAAACCAATCTTAGCCATAAGGATTTAATGGTTGCCCCTGATAAGATTCATGATTCCCCATTTTTTAAATCTCTTTTTACGATTATTGAGGAAGATATGGATATTGTAAGGAAGGTTTATGAAAAATCTCAGGAGACACAAAATCCTGGATATCGCTCACGGGCAGAAAAAAATGTAAATGAAAAGCTCAAATGCGTCAATCAGAGGTTTAATGATTTATACAACAAAGACGATGAAGTCTATCGTTTTCAAATCAGACTTGAGGATAGTAAAATTTCGTTAGAATTTTATAAAAATGGAGAAACATTAACTCTCGATAAACAAAGTGTAGGCTTTAGAAAGTTCTTCAATTTTTTCTTTAACTTTCTATATGCAGGCACGATAGGCAAGGGCGATATTGTGCTCATTGATGAGGCAGAAACACATCTTGCTTCCAATGCTCAAGGAGAATTTCGCAAATTCCTCAAAGAGTTCGGACAAGAACATGGCATTCTTTTTGTCATCACGACCCATTCTCCATTTATGCTCGACATGAATCATCTTGATGAAATCCGAATCTTAAAAACCAAAGAAGATGGATTAGGTGTTGAGATTATTAATGAATTTTCCAAAGTTACAGATTCAGATGTGGATATTTTGAAAAAAATCATAGAGGCTTTAGGGGCAAAAGTTTATCATCTTATCAATCCAAAAACCAAGCCCATTTTTGTGGAGGGCGTTACAGACTATCATTATCTCGTTGCTCTTGCTGTATGCTACAATAAGGAGCATGATAAGCCTATCAATTTAGCTTTTCTACCCATTGGTGGCTTGGGCGAAGAAGAGCAGCAACAGATAGAAAAGATGAAATCTCTCATCTCTTTTGGTAAAGACCTTCGCATTTCACAGCCTATTCTTTTGGTGGATCATGATGGGGCAGGTAGAGCGATAAAGAAATTAGAGGGCGAAAAGGAATATAAAGACAGCTTGCAAGTCATTCCACTCAATGAATGCGAAACACTAAAAAGCAAGTTTCCGCAAAATGTGGAAATCGAAGATTTATTCAGCAAGAAGGACAGGGAAAAATTTGGAATCAGCAAAGAGGAGAAGAATAGCCAAACAGCTGCTGATTTTAAAAACACAAAAGATTTAGAAAAGCAACTCGATGAGGAGACGAAGGGCAATTTCTATGCGCTTTTGGATTATCTGGATTCACTATAAAAGCAAAAGTCATCTTACTTGTTGAGGTGTCGCTAGCCTTTGTCGCGGTGCGACTTGAGCCGAACGTGAAAATCGCCTCACCGCGCACAATAAAACACGATTCCTCCAGCTTCTTCGCGCGCAACCTCACCATTTTGCACTAATGTTTGCAGCCTTTGTTGCGAGGGTTTGTCAAAAAGCGCGGTGATGTCGTCCTTGCTTAGCGGACGGCGGCGCAATGTCGCAAGAATCTGCGCCGCGTCATAGCTTTGCGGGCATTGCAGCGCCTCGCGGCGTGGCACAAAGACGCGCAAGCCCCAAAAAAGCGGCAAAAGCGCCTCAATGTCGCTTTCACTTAGCGCGTTCACCTTGTAGGCGCTCGGGCGGTCAATCGTCCCAACGTCCACGCGCGCGGGCGCGATTCTGCGCAACGCGTCTGCGATTTGCGTCACGTCATCGGGGTTGTCATTATATCCTTTCACAAGCAAAACTTCAGCAATGAGCTCGCCCGCAAACTCCTGCGCAAACGTGGCGATTCCTTCGATGATGTCGTCAATCTCAATGCCGCGCGCCGCCCTATCAACGCGTCTAAACACGCGCTCATTCGCCGCATCGAGCGAGAATTTGACGATGTCAAAGCCTTGCAGCGCCTCACGCACGTTTTTGATTCCAAAACGTGAGCCGTTGCTCAAGATGAGCAATTTCGGCGGCGCAGGGAATCGCGCAAGCAGCGCGCGCACCTGCATGACAAGCTCGGCGAGGTGCGGGTAGAGCGTGGGTTCGCCATTTGCCGTGAATGTGAGCACATCGCAAACAATGCCCGATTGTAACGCGCGTTCAATATCAGCGACAATCTCTGTCGCATTCGCGACTTCGCGCATTGCGCTCATAGGCTTGGCAGCGCAAAGCTCGCAATACACGCAATCAAAGTTGCATTGCTTGCCGCTTGGCGACAAATCGACACCGAGCGAGATTCCAAAACGCCTCGAATGCACGGGTCCAAAGACAAATGCCATCAGTCGCGCTCGCCAAAATACGCACCGAGCGTGAGCGCGGAATATTCCCGTTGCTCTGCTAAGAATCCTGAATAGCTTTCCCAAGCTTTTTTAAAGTCTGGATTCTTCGCGCTCTCTTCTGCCACAACTTCGGCAAACGCCTTTTTCGCCGCGTCTAGCACGGCTTTTGGGAATCGCACAATCTCTGCGCCTTGCTCTTTGAGCTTTTGCAGCGCTGGTGGGTTTTGCGCTTGAAATTGCGCCGTCATGCGCGTGTTTGTGTCGTTTGAAACGGCGGTGATGAGCGCTTGCTGCTCTTTGCTTAGGCTGTCCCACACTTTTTTATTAAACACAAATTCAGCAGTGCTCGCGGGCTCATGCCAACCTGTGTAGTAATATTTCGCAACCTTATAAAATCCTGTGTTAATATCAATCGCAGGCGCAATCCAATCGGTCGCGTCAATCACCCCACGTTCGAGCGCGAGGTAGATTTCGCCGCCGGGCAAAAGCGGCGTGCTCGCGCCGAGCTTGGTGTAAATCTGTGCGGCGAGACCGGGCATGCGAATCTTGAGCCCTTGCAAATCCTGCAAGGATTCGATTTTCTTCTTGAACCAGCCGCCCATCTGATAGCCCGTGTTGCCGCCTAGCAGCGGGTAGAGGTTGTATTTGGCGCAAAGCTCCGCCCAAAGCGCTTGCCCACCGCCAAAGCGCATCCACGCGTTCATTTCGCCGGCTGTGAGCCCAAAGGGCGTGCCCGCAAACACATTGAACGCGCTGTTTTTGCCGCTCCAATAATAGGTTGCGGAATGGAAGATGTCGATTTGTCCTGCGCTCACGGCGTCAAACACGCCAAGAGCGGGCACAAGCGCGCCAGCAGGGTAGATTTTGATGTCGATACTGCCGTTGCTCGCCGTCTTGAGCGTGTTTGCAAAATACACGGCAGCGTCATGCAAAAACGGCGTGTTGGGCGCCCAGCTCGTTGCCAGCTTGAGCTTGAGCTTGGCGGGCGCGGCATAGAGCGGCGCAGTGCTTGCAGCGAGCGCACCTACTGCGAGGCTTTTTAGCGCGTTGCGGCGCGTTGGGTTTTGTGGTTGCATGGTGTCTCCTTTTGGTTTCTCCTTTAACGTGGATTCTATCGTGTTTTGACTTAGAAACACGTTGGAATTGTGCTATAATGTGTTTATGGGACGAAAAGAAAGTTTGGATAAACTCATCAATTTCTTGCAAGCGGCGATTTTGCGTTGTTTGCGTGTCTTGTGAGCCTGATTGGTTGGGTTGTAACGCATTATGGCACGATAGATTCAGGGCTACTCACGATTTGCTTCGTTGCTGTGGTTGTGCTTACGTTGATGTTATTTTTATTGTTTGTTTTGTTTATCAACAAAATCAAAGAATTGGAGGATTTATGACAGATACTCTGTTGCTTTTTGCAATCGTGAATGTGCCTGCATTCATGTTGCTCGCTTGTATCATTTATATGTACAAGAAATTTTCATGAGCAAGCGCGCCATTCTTCTTTTCGATTTTGACGGGACGCTCATCGATTCGACCCCGGCGATTTATGCGAGCTTTTGTGCCGCACTTGCAAACAATGGCTTTGCAATTCCTTGCCAGCAATCCGTTGAATCCAGCATTGGGCATACATTACATGATATGTTCGCCGCGCATGGTGTGCCAAAAGAATTGCTTGAGCAATGCGTTGCTGACTATCGTGCAAACTATCATGCGCAAATGGAAAGAGGCACGGTGCTTTTGCCAAAGGTGCGCGAGGCGATTGCGCTTGCGAGCACGTTTGCGTTTTTGGGAATCGTTACGACAAAACGTGGCGATTATAGCCGCGAGCTTTTGCAAAGGTTTGGAATCGCCGAGCAGTTTGCATGTGTTGTGGGAATCGAAGATACGCCAAGCCCAAAACCAGCGCCCGAGCCGATTTTATGCGCGCTTGAAACAATCGCGCGCCCCGAGATTGCGCGCGAGCACATCTTCATGATTGGCGATACATTGCTCGATTTGCACGCGGCACGTGCAGCAGATGTACGCGGGCTTGGCGTTTTGTGCGGCTTTGGGCAAGAAGCCGATTTGCGTGCCTTTGGCGCGCCACTTTTTGCAAACGCGCTTGAGGCTGTCGCGTTTGCACGCGAATCTATTGCAGCTTCTCGCTAAGCTCGCGTTTGAAGCTTTCCCAGTCGAAATTTTCGAGCGTGAATGTGCCGTTTTCTTCGCGGTTGTGCATGATGTCTCTGTCTCGTAGCGCGCTGTTTTTGACAAACATGCTGTGTTTGCCCATACGTTGGATTCCGTCAAGGTTGCTGTAAGGGCAATCCGACAGCGCATTATCCCACGCGCCCCAGTGAAAGACGGCGCTTGCGACAAAAAAGGCGATTGTCGGTGTGTCGAGCGCAGCGGCGATGTGCATTGTCGCGGTGTCAACGCCGACAAAACATGTCGCATTGTCGGCGAGCGCGGCGAGCTCTTTGAGATTGAGTTTGCCTGCAAAGTTTAGGGGTTTGCTAGCACAAAGCGCGAGAATCTTGTCAATGCGTCCCATTTCTGCTGCATTTGGCGCAGCGCTTAGAATCACGGGAATGTCGAGTTCATTTTGGATAAAGTCGATGATTGCGGCACTTAGCGCGTCATCGATACATTTAAACTGCCAGCGGCTAAGTGGATGAAAATGTACATAGCGCGGCGGCAGCCCGAGTTCGCGCACATGCGCGAGATGTTGTTCGCCATAAACGAGCGTGGCGGCTTTGCTCACAATCTCTTTGCCAAGTAGGCTGATGGCTTCGAGATGGTGGTCGATGATATGCCCTTTGTAGGGCGCGAGGAGATGTGTGGGGCGCAAAAGCAGGTTGCGCGCGGGAGCGACATGCATTGTTGGGCGACAGAGCTGCGCAATCCACGCGCCTCGCTCGCCCTCTGTCGTGTTGATGAGCACATCATAGCCGCTGCGAAATTGCCGAAAATAGCGCCATTCCTCACGTGCTCGGGCGAGGATTCCAAGCTTTTTGATTCGCGTGCGTTCATAGGCAAAAATCGCGTCTATATTGGGGTTGCCCTCGAGCATGGGCAGCGATTCTGCATTAATCGCCGCGTGGATTGTGGCATTTGGAAAATGTGCGCGCAAATTTGCAAAGAGCGGCGACGTGAGCAAGACATCGCCAATGTTGCGGAACTTGACAACGAGGATTCTCATGGTTAGTTTTGCAGGCTCGCGCGCAAAAGCAAGGGGTTGTAGGCTTTGTCGCAAACCATCACATGGCTACCTATGACGAGGTCGTTAAATTGCGTATCAAATTCATGCGCGCTCATCGTTATTTTGATGATGGATTCTTGTACAAACAATGTGAGAATCACCATGAGGTCGCTGCGCACAATATCGAGTACTTCAGCATTGAGGCGGATTTTAGAGCTAATGGACGCATGCAAGAAAAATTCTTTGGGTGTTGCGTCTTTATAGCATTTGCCGTTTTTAATGCCGATAACGCGATTGGCGAGCTTCAATATCTCGCTCATGTCGTGGCTCACGAGGAAAGTGGTGAGGTGAAAGAGTGTTTGGAAATGCTTAATCTCGTCTTGCAACCGAAGGCGCGTTTGCAAGTCGAGCGCGCTCAAAGGCTCATCGAGCAGCAGAATCTGTGGCGAGCGAATGAGCGCACGCGCGAGCGCAACGCGTTGATTCTGCCCACCACTTAGCTGCGCGGGGTAGCGCGAGGCGAGCTCCTCGATTCCCATGAGCGAGAGCAGCTCATGGGCGCGCGCTTTGTCGTGTTTGTTGTGCAGCGCATAGAGCAGATTTTGCAAGACGGTCATGTTTGGAAACAGCGCATAGTCTTGGAATACAAAGCCAACGCTGCGCTTTTGTGCGCTTAGGCAGATTTGCTTTTTGGTGTCGAGCCAGACAGAATCGCCGAGCTGAATATAGCCACTTTGTGGCGTTAGAAGTCCCGAGATAATGCGCAAGATTGTTGTTTTGCCTGCACCGCTGTTGCCAAAGAGTGCGCAAAAAGAGCCTGTCTCAAATGTGCCAGCGAAATGCAAATCGACCCAGCCACTCGCTGTTTGAATCGGATGTTTGATGTCGATAATCAGTTTCATTGCGTCTCACAATGCCGCGTTTGCTGTCGCAAATCGCTTATTGATGAGGTAGAGGCTGAACACAACGCAAAACGAGAGCGCGAACAGCACGAATGCGTATTGATGCGCGAGCGTGTATTCAAGCGCCTCAATCGAATCATAAATGGCGATACTCGCTACAAGCGTTTCGCCGACTTTGTGTCCTCCAATCATCATCACAACGCCAAATTCACCGCAAGTGTGCGCAAACGTCATCACAAGCCCGGTGAGAATCCCTGCTTTTGCATTGGGCAAAATCACCGACCAAAGCGTGCGCAACTTGCCATGCCCGAGCGTATAGGACGCGTCTATGAGATTGCGCGAAACAGAGCTAAAGGCGCTTTGAATCGGGTTTGTCATAAATGGGAGATTTATAATCATAGACGCGAGCACCAAGCCTTCAAAACTGAAAACAAGTGTGAGCCCAAAAGTCTCTTGCAAGAACGCGCCAAGTGCATTTTTGGGGCTAAAGCTCACGAGCAGATAGAATCCAAGCACGCTAGGCGGCAGCACGAGCGGCATTGACACGAGGGCTTGAAAAAAACTCTTGAACGGCAGGCGCACAAACACGAAGCAATAGGCAAGCGCAATGCTCACAAACAGCAGGCAAAAGGTGCTGATTGTGGCGAGTTTGAAAGTCAGGAGCAATGTCGTGATAAACGCGTCATCGAGCTGCATTGTGTCTCCTCATGTGTCATCGCTTTGGAGCGTGATTTCTGTGGGCTTAATCGACCATAAAAACTCTGTTTGCGATTCGAGATTTTGCGCTTTAGCATTTTCGGCAAGCACGAGTGCAACGAGTGAATGCGCGCCAAAACCAAACACAACTTGCCAAAAGAGCTCGCCTTTGACAATGGATTGCACAGACGCGGCATAGACGTTTGGCGAAAGCAGCGCAGAATCTTTGTGCGCAAGCAAAACATCGGTTTCTTTGAATAGTAGGCGCACCTTTTGGGGCAGCTCAAGCGGTGTGAGCGCAAGGATTGCAAACATCGAATCTGCCGCACGCGCCTGCACATAGAGCAGCTCGCCATGCGGCACAATCGTCTCAATCGTGGCGTCCAAGATGTTCATGGATTTTAGCGCGCGGGCGTGCCAAAGCCATATTTTTTAAAAATCTCATCGGCTTTGCCCGATGTGATATAATCCGAAAATTCCTTTGCAAGTGCGCTTTTTGCGGCATGTTTAGTAATTACAAAGCTTTGTTCCATTTTATTATATAGCGCGCTATCGACAATCACGGCATTTTTGCGCTTGTTTGGGTCAGAGAGCAGGGAATAGGCGACCAATCCGACTTCGGCAGCACCGCTATCGACAAACGAAACGGCTTGTGAGATGTTGTCGCCGCGCACAATGCGGCTTTCAAAGACATCAAAAATCTTGAGATTCTTCAAAATTTCTTCGGCTGCAATGCCATACGGAGCAACTTTTGGGTTGGCAATGCTGAAGTGTTTGATTTGTTTTTCTTTAGCTTTGAGCGCTGCAACTCCGCCGTCTAAAAGCTTGGAATCAAGCGCATAGAGCGCGACAACGCCCAAAACATAGACATGGGGTTCTCCCGCAGCTTGCCCGTCTTTGACGATTTGCGCGGGATATTTGGAATCAGCAGAGAAGAACAAATCGTATTCAAGCCCTTGCGAGAATTGCTGATAGGCTTTGCCTGAAGATCCAAAACTAAGCTCGATGTTATCGTTTTTGTGCGTTTTGAGGAAGGTGTCGGTTACCTCTGTCATCGCGTCTTTCGCGCTTGCGGCGACAAAAACGCGGAGATTTTCGGCATAGAGTTGCGCGGACATCGCAAGCGCACAGAGAAGCAAGAGGAGCTTTTTCATAAAAAAACCTTTTTGTTGAGGTATTGCGATTGTATCTCATAATAGCTTAAAATTTGGATTTGTGTGCGATTGAAACCGCATTTCCATTTCTATATTCTGTCATTGCGCGAGGCGCTAGCCTCGTGGCAATCAATGATTCTTGTTTATCTAACGACAGCGCTGTGGAGCATGACATAGTCTAATCCTTTAAAAAGCGTGCAGGGGTTTGGGGGATTAAGGGATAAGGGGATAAACTATCATAAGAAACGCAAACATGTTGTTGTTTGCTTTGGCAAATAAACCCCCTTGTCCACCTTAGAAAATAACCACATTGAGAATCTCAAAAACAAATCTCATGCTTTGTCATTCTGAAGCCTTT
>CAMWUR010000046.1 GCA_947177485.1 uncultured Helicobacter sp. | reverse complement strand
TGCGAAGCGCTCCCCTTATCCCCCTTATAATCCCCCAAACCCCTGCACGCTTTTACAATGTGGCTCCGCGCGGATTATGTCATGCTCCACAGCGCTACGTCTCTATTATGCCTTTCGGCTCGAATAGAGACGTTGTGCGCTGTGGTTGGGATTCTGGAATCTATGAGCAATCGCAAATCGAGACGTCATTGCGAGTCTGCAACGCAGGTGCGGCAATCCACAAACAAAGAATCCCAACAATATTCGATTGCCATAAATTTATAATATTTTAAGCTTCACAATAATATAATTCCGAACATATCTATAAATAAGGAGTTGATCATGACAAAAGGCATCACAAAATTCTTCATCGGGGCGGCATTGTTTGCAGGCATTGCAACTGCTGACACAGACCTATTTGCCAAGCTATCCAATGGTGCAATGAGCGATAAAGACGCAGGGATTGCAGAACTAAGCAGAGAGCAAAAGGCGAAGGTGGTTGGGGGGTATTATGTTATTGAAACCTCCAAATTCAACTATCGCGATGGTGGAGTTATCTATCCATACGGTTATCAAACAGGAATGATATTTTCGCTTAGTAACCATGAAATGCGTAATGGATATGCTTGTCTTGGTGATGGTGATTGTCTTCAAAAAACTAGTCAAGGCTTATTTGTAAGTGCTCAAGATGTTCAACGTTATCGATACTATACTGCCCTTGTCAACCCTGCAAATGAAGAATTAGTAATGCTGACACGTTACAATTATAACCCCAAAGGCTATAATCAACATTTTGGTGTTGTTGATAGAGGCTCGGGAAAAATCAAGCGTATGGTATGGGGTGCAGCAGCGGCTGAAATTTTAGGAGCTTATGGCACACGTGGGAAAAACCATAATGCTAGGGTTCGTTTCCCCTATTAGTCATAATTTTGGAACAATTTTTGCTTGAGTCTCCTTAGTTTGTACTCGAAGGAGATTTAATGCTGGTTCATTCTCGTTCCACAAATCAAAGTTTTACATTTGAGCAAGCAGCACAAAACAGGCAGACAAACCTAAACACTACGTTTGTTTTGCCTTTTGTGCAAACTGCTAGTGAGGATTCTGTTTTTACGGAAACTTTCAAGACCGATTCATATATACTGCATAATACGATAAAGTTACGTGAAAATTTTGGTGTTTTGGAGAAAATCAAAAATGCTGAACAAGCTCCAAAGATTCTAGGATTTCCACTTGACGAAGAGGGCTATTTAACTGCAATATTCAACAAAGCGGCGGGGATTCCAGAAAACTTTAGGATTCATAGCGAGACGATTTTAAGTATGATGGATAAATGGAATCATACACTAACATCCGAAGAAATTCTTACACATTTTCAGCAAAAATACGAGCGATTGAATGAGATTCTGGGCGAATCGTTCCAAAATAAAACGGAGCATTATACACAAAAAGAGCTCGATTCTCTACCACAAGCCTTTTTTACAAGCAATGGGGATTATAATGGACAAATTAAAGAGTTACTGTACATTGATAACCCCAAACTTGATAATTATTTTCTTGGAGGCGCAATCGTTGGTGTCAAGGAATCTCCAAGCTATTGGAGACTTTTAGGGCTTCCAGCCCCCAATAGTCCTACACAGATTCCTATTTCGATTATTCCAAATGAATTTGAATTGAAAAATGCAACTTGGGGTGCACAAAAATACATAGACGACAATGGTAATTTCTCCAAAAGTGGTTTATTGGCATTTGCAACATCTTTGGTAGATATGCAATTTGATAGCCCCATTCTTGAATTTAAAGCTAACGCTTACCATGCCATCCAAGAAGGCACGATGACTATTGAAGAATATGTGAAACAATATGTCAAAGGCGACTTTATCGAAAATGTAAAACAACGAGAAATGCATGAACATATAACAAAAACACAAATCGCCTTTGCCTCATGGCTCAAAGACCAAGGCTTTAGCGAACAAGATTTGAGCGAGATGAAAGAGGAATATTTTCAAAGTCTTCAAAAAAATTTTCATGATTTACTTTACGCTTATGAACGCATGAAAGAGGAAGAAAAATATTCCGAAAGCCAACTTATCTTTTTTGACCCAGAGGCATTCCTTTTGGAACTCTTCGCGACAGACCAAGCACTTGACCCTAAGCTTCTGGATACTCCCGATTCGTTGTTTGAAGAAGTAGAAAGAAAGAGGGCGCTTGAAGATGAAAGATACCAACCCAAACAAAAAGACAAAGAGACACTCACCCAAAAAGTCAAAAACGCTGGTGCTGCCCTTGCAAAAGTTGAGCAGTTTTTGAAAACAGCGTAGGAGAAAATTAATGCTGAAACGTTTCATTTTGTTTGCGCTGTGTTGTGCTTTTGCATTCGCCTCTGACCCCATCACTGTGGATTCGCTATTTAAGCCACAATATGGGATTCGGAGCATCACCACTCTAAGCTTGCTAACAACAGGGAATGCAAATAGCTATCGTCTCTATCCCTTAGCACAAACAAGGCAGAGAACAATACAGACATGGTGAGCTTTTTAGACCTCGAAAATGTCTTGCATGCTTTGGATTATCAAGTCAAATCCTATCGAATCCATAGAGATTCATTTCTCAAGACAAGCTTTCCAATGCTTGTAAAGATTGAAGATGACCCACGTTTTCCTCATTTTGTGGTGATTATCAATTATGAAGGAGACTATATCCGTGTCTTTGACCCAAGCCATGGTGAATATCTCTCTTTAAAGAATGAATTTTATAGTGTTTGGGACAAAGACCACAAAGGAGGCTATGCACTCATTCTGACCACACCCAAAGGCATTGCAACCGAGCAACTCTCACCAAAGCTGCCAGAGGAAGTGTTTTTTGAAGCAGGGAGGAGGTAGGTTTTGCAAGGGCTTGCTCCAAGCATTACAAACGCTTTGGGTTACTCGACATGGTGGATTGCCACACATTCTTACAAATGCTCGCAATGACACAAGGAATCTTGTCATGTTGAGGCGAAGCCGAAACATCTCATGTGTTTTGACAACCCGAGATTCTTCAGCCTAAAGGCTTCAGAATGACAATTTACAGATGCGAGTTCAGAATGGACAAAAATAGGGGGCTTTTTCTTGTCATTGCGAGCATTCGTCAGAATGCGAAGCAATCAACCGTGTGGGAGCGTTCAAGGACGGTTGATTGCTTTGCTTACGTCAGCGCAATGACAGATAGTGGGAACAAAAGTTGCTTGAGTGTTGGTAGATATGCAAATCGCAACACAAAAGATGCAAAAAGCAAAGGGTGCATAAATCATCAAAAATTTTTTAAAGATTTTTCCGTTTATGATTTACGGATATTCTAAACACAAAAAGAGAGCAGAATGAAAAACATTCTCAAACTAGGGCTTATCAGCGCAATAACCGCAATCGCATTGGCACAAACGCCATCAGCGATTCAGACACAAGCAATGGACGAAGATGTCCTTGCAATCGCTTCAAAAGGCGCATTGAGCGACAAAATGCAAGGCTTCCGCAAGCTTGCAGATGATGAGGCAGGGAGTATTGTTGGCGGGTTGGGCTTTACGGGCTATTACTTTGGTTTTGGTGGCAGAGATAGTTATGGCTTTGAGCAATTCTTTAATGCTTACTATCAACTTGACCTTAATGCTCAAGACCAACGTAACTATTGGGCTATCACAAGTGCAGAACGAGGAGCAACGCTCTATTATAAGGTTGGCTTCTCCTATACAACAGGCTGGCAATATCAAGTTGTGAAGTTTAATCCATCAAATAGGCTGACAATCCCACTGGATACTTACGAAGCAGCAGGACGACTCCATAGCGATTTGCAACGTTATCGAAGCTCAATTCAAGATATACATCGAAATATGATGAAGCTTTATTTTCAAAATCACTAATAAGGACACACAATGACCATTCCCCAAACAATTAACACTGCATCGATGATACAATCCTATCGGCAGCTCAATGCAAGCAAAGAAGAGAAAGAAGCTGAAATCACTCTCGATTCGTCCAAATCTATCCAAGAGAGCAATTCCTCGCAAATTTCAGATTTGCAACATGAAATTGCACAAATGAAAGCGACGTGGCTTCAAGATTCAAATTTGACTTTCACGACTTCTCCCGAAGCAATGTTGATGGAAAAAAATAGCCTCTCAAGCTATTTTGACTATAATAAGCAAGGATTTCGAGATTCGCTTGCAGGAACGCTTAATAATGATGCAATCATGCAGAAAAAGTTTGGGCTTTTGGAACAAAATCCCCGCTATGCCGATGCAATAGATTATCGCATGATACATGATGGGGAAGTTATGATGAGCAATCCAGAATATAGCGTTCAAATCAGCGTATTCCATTCTCCAACGGGTGAAATATCGATTGTTGATAAAGGCTATTCACGTAGTGATTTTGATATTGCGGCAAATACTATCGAAAAAATGCTCGATAGAGTTTTGGAAGAACAATTCCAAAAAGACCCCAATTCTAAAGAAACAAATATTTTGCTACTTCTCAAAGCAAAAGTACAAGCAATGCCTGAAATCATCGAGCAGATTCGTGCTAATGCAACAGATTATACGCGCAAAGCGATTGACGAAGGAAATGAAGAAGCACTCGAGCTAGCGCTTTATACAGCAGATTTAGAAATTGCAAGCGAACTTCGCATATTCCATGATATTGGAGTGAAACTCAAGCAATATCTAAGCCCCGAGCAGCAACAACAAATTGCCAATGCAGAAGAGACGATTATTAATTATTATCAAAACAATTGGGACAAAGACTTTGCATTTAAAGGTTTTGAGCCCACAACACGATTTGCGCTCGAAGAAGCCGCAAAGGCTTTGGCTGAAAATATCAAAAATATTGCAATTGAAGATAATACTGAAACTTTACTCGAACTCGGCGCAGAAAAACGTGCAAATTATGCGAGCATTATGGGCGAAGAAATCGCCCGCGAAAACGTACTCAATCGAGCAAAGAAACCCACGAGTGATGATTCGATTCTGCAACAAGTCATGAGCAAAATCACAAATGGTGTCAAGACAGCAGAAGCAGGTGGACTAAGAATCGCAAACTAGCTCAACGCGTTTGCCAAACGTCATTGCGCTGGCGTTGCCGAAGCACTCCATGACGTTGGGCAACCCAGAATCGTTGATTGCTTCGGGCGAGCCCTCGCAATGACGCAAGCAGAATCGGAGGTGCGATTTCAATCGCACTCGTTAAATGCGCGACTAAAGTCGCACCTCCGAAGATTCTCAATCATCATTGCCAGAATCTCTCGCAACGTTACATCAAGACATCACCCGAAGATTCTCAATCACAAGCTGCGGGTTTTGTGAATAGCTATCACGCGAAAGCGCAAAGACGCTATCAACGCGCGAGCCGATTCCAAGCTCATAGTGTTGGTTAAACGCGATTGCCTTGAATCGATTGGGTTGCCCAATGGGTTGCAACAGCAGCGCCGTGTGGTTTTGTGCGAGCCCAACATTGCGAATCTCGCGCACAATCAAGTCGCGACACAAAAAGCGCGGCTTTGGATTTGCCTCGCCATAGGGCTCAAAATCGTCCAAAATATCAAGCAATTCTAAATCGATACATTCAGCCGTGATTTCCCCCATATATTCTTTATCTCGCTGTTTGATTTTTGAAGCATTTTCTTTCAAAATCTGCTCAACCACGAGGCTTGCTTCTTTCACAAATTTTTCAAGATTGTGATATTCAATCTCTAGTCCAACAGCACCCTTATGCCCGCCAAATTGACGCAACAAATGCGCATGCATTTGGAGCAATTCTATCAGATGAACACCCACAAAGCTCCGCCCACTGCCTTTAAGATAGCCATTTTTATGAGTAAGCACAAAGCTTGGTAAACCTGTGCGCTCACTCAAACGCGCCGCAACAATCCCCAGCACGCCTTCATGCCAGTCTTTCCCATACGCAAGGGCAATTTTAGCATTTTTATCCATCTGCAAAAGCGCTTGTTCTAAAAGATTGCTTTCAATCATCTTACGTTCATGATTGAGTGATTGCAATGCCAAAAAATGCGTACGTGCTTCTTGGATTGTTTTGCTGCGCAAAAATGCAACCGATAATGTTGCGTCCGCCATGCGTCCTGCGCTATTGAGCAATGGAGCAATCAGATAGGACACATCTTCGCTATTGAAAGTGCTTTTTTTCAATTCCTCACGTAATACAATGCAAGCAGGGCGATTGGATTGTGCGAGCTCACACAAACCACGTCGAAGCAACAAACGATTGAGTCCCACAAGCGGCATCACATCAGCGATGATAGCAAGAGCAAGCAAATCAAGCGAAGCGCTCATGTTATATTGAATCCCCATTTTTGCCTTGAGCGCCGCAACAAGATACCAGCCAACATTTGCCCCGCAAATATCCTTTTGGGGAAATGGACAATGCGAAAGCTTGGGGTTGATGATTGTTGCCGCATGGGGCAAGATGGGTGGTGGGGTGTGGTGGTCGGTGATAATCAATGTGTTGTTGTATTGTTTGCAGAGTTCTGCTGCTTCTGTCGCGCTAATGCCATTGTCAATCGTGATAATCACGCAATCATGCAGTCCAAGCCGCTCGATGAGCGTGGGGCTAATGCCATAGCCGTCTGTGAAGCGGTTTGGAATCGCAAAATCAATATTTGCGCCAAGAGATTCTAAGAACTCATAAACAATTGTTGTACCCACAACGCCATCGACATCATAATCGCCGATGATGAAAATTTTGCGTTTAGCTGCCAACGTCTCGCTGATGATTTGCACTGCCTGTTCCATTCCTGCAAAGAGATGAGGCTGCGGAATCTCGCGCATGGTTTTAAACAATTCATTTTCAAATCTCTGTTGCAAAAGCGCTAAAATCGCTGCTTTATTCAACATTGCTCTTCTCTAGCTACGTATATCACGATTTTCAAGCGCTTTGCGCACAAAAGCTGTAATCAGTGGGCTTGGATTCTGTAAGCGCGATGTAAATTCGGGGTGAAACTGCACACCGATAAACCAAGGATGGTCTTTGAGCTCAAGCGCTTCAATGAGCCCATTGGATTCACCGCTCACACAAAGCCCGGCAGATTCAAATTGTGCGCGATAAATCGGGTTGATTTCGTAACGATGGCGATGCCGTTCTTTAATTTTAGAATGGTTATGGTAGATAGAACGTAATAAACTATTTTCCTTAAGCTCACATTCGTATTCTCCCAAGCGCATTGTCCCTCCCATTGGAGAAACTTTGGTGCGAATCTGTTGATTGCCTGCTTGGTCAATAAAATTTTCTATGAGATACACGACAGGTTCTTTTGTTTCTGGGTCAAATTCCATTGAATCTGCGCTCGCAACTCCTAAAACATTGCGCATAAATTCAATCAGCGCAAGCTGCATGCCGAGGCAGATTCCAAGAAACGGAATCTTGTGCTTACGCGCAAAGCTAATCGCATCAATCTTGCCGCGCACGCCGCGCACGCCAAACCCACCGGGGACAAGAATCGCATCGACAAATTCGAGCTCGCTCGTGCCGCTATTCTCAATCTCTTCGCTATCGCACCATTTAATGTTCACTTTTGTATCAAGGTTTGCTCCACTATGAATGAGAGCTTCAATCAGAGATTTATAAGATTCTTTGAGCCCCAAATATTTGCCCACAAAGGCAATATTCACCTCATGTTTGGGCAGCAAAATCTGCTTGACGAGCTTGTCCCAACTTTCCATTTTTGGCTCGAGCTTGGGGAGGTTGAGAAGCCTTGCAAGAGGCGACAACAGCCCTTCACGCACAAAGCGCAATGGCACTTGATAGATTGTGGGCGCGTCCTCGGCGACAATCACGCAATCCATTGCGACATCGCATGAAAAGGAAAGTTTTTTCTTGAGCTCTTGGGGCAATGGGCGCTCGCTGCGCGCAATGAGAATCTGTGGCGAGATACCGATTCGGCGCAATTCTTGCACGCTATGCTGTGTGGGCTTAGTTTTGAGTTCGCCTGCGGCTTTCATCAGCGGAATCAATGTTACATGCACACTAATCACACGTTCGCTTCCAAGTTCTTGTTTCATCTCGCGCATGGCTTCAAGAAATGGCAGTCCCTCAATATCGCCCACCGTGCCGCCAAGCTCAACAACGAGATAATCCGCATCTTCGCTTGCAAGGCGGATTCGGTCTTTGATTTCATCAACGATATGTGGAATCACCTGAATCGTCTGCCCGAGATAACCGCCCTTGCGCTCGCGCTCAATCACGCTCAAATAGACTTGCCCTGTCGTGAAGTTGTTTTTGTGTGAGAAATCCATATCAAGGAATCGTTCGTAATGTCCGATGTCGAGGTCGGTTTCAGCACCATCGTGAGTAACAAACACTTCGCCATGTTCAAAGGGGCTCATCGTTCCGGGGTCGACATTGATGTAGGGGTCGATTTTGAGAATCCCGACTCTGAAGCCAGAATGTTGCAAAAGAGTGGCGATTGATGACGAGGTAATGCCCTTGCCTAGCGAGCTTAACACTCCCCCTGTAACAAAGATATAACGTTTATTCATTGAATGTGGCTTTGGTTTTTGGAGATTATAGCGCAAGTTTGCTTAGAATTTGCCTCAAACCTCTGCCCACCTTGGCAAGCCAAGATGGACTAGAGTTACTAAGGGATTTAATGGAGGCACTCTACTTCTAGCAAATGGTGTTCCACTTTTGGAAGCTACTTTTGGAATCGCAAAAGCGAGCTTTTGCTGTCGTGCTTTGGTTGAAATTCCGAGCACTCCCTAAAGCTACGTGACAACGTCGCGCAAGCGCGTCTTTGGTTGCCACTATGCGCCGCGGGACGCTTGGAATCTTCGGAAGCGCGATTCCAATCGCACACATGATGTGCGACTAAAGTCGCACCTCCAAATTTCTATGCCCTATGCTTTTGCATGATGTCTTGCGAGATTTTATAGCTGCAAAATTTTGGACCACACATTGAGCAAAATTTTGCTTCTTTGAACACCTCTTGCGGTAATGCTTCGTCATGGTATTCACGCGCGCGTTCAGGGTCAAGCGCAAGGGCAAATTGCCGATTCCAATCGAACGCATAACGTGCATCGCTCATCGCATCATCGCGCACACGTGCATGGATTCGCCCGCGCGCAATATCCGCCGCATGCGCTGCGATTTTATAAGCGATAATCCCCTCACGCACATCGTTTGCGTTGGGCAAGCCCAAATGCTCTTTGGGCGTTACATAGCACAACATCGCAACGCCCTTCCACGCCGCAATCGCCGCGCCAATCGCGCTCGCGATATGGTCATAGCCCGCGGCAATATCTGTAACAAGCGGACCAAGCACATAGAACGGCGCCTCGCCACAAAGCTCCTTTTGCAGCTGCACATTGCGCTCGATTTGGTTCATCGGCACATGCCCCGGACCCTCGACCATCACCTGCACATCGCTTGCGCGCGCACGTTCTGTGAGCTCGCCAAGCACGGCGAGTTCGGCGAGCTGCGCATCATCACTCGCGTCAGCAAGACAACCCGGGCGCAACGAATCGCCGAGCGAGAGGCTCACATCATATTTACGACAGATTGCGAGGATTTCATCAAACGCCTCATAGAATGGATTTTCGGCATGATAATGCAGCATATAGCTCGCCATAAGCGAGCCGCCGCGGCTCACGATTCCCATTTTGCGCTTGGCGACCTTTGGCATGTGCGCAAGCAAGAATCCGCAATGAATCGTAAAATAGCTCACGCCTTGCTGCGCTTGGCGCTCGAGCACCTCAAGCATGATGTCCTTATTGAGCTTCGTCACATCGCCATGCACATCATGTAAAATTTGATAGATAGGCACTGTACCAATCGGAACATTGCTATGCGCAATAACAGCGGTTCGAATGGCGTCCAAATCGCCGCCTGTGCTCAAATCCATAATTGTATCCGCGCCATATTTGATGCTCGTTTGGGCTTTGTGAATCTCTTGTTCAATATTGCTTGCGAGTGCACTACTACCAATATTTGCATTGATTTTTGTTTTTGTCGCAATACCAATACCCATCGGGACAAGATTTGTGTGGCGAATATTTGCAGGGATAATCAACCTGCCACGCGCAACTTCGCTACGAATCGTCTCGGCAGTCAGTTCTTCGACATTTGCCACAGCCTGCATTTCTTCGGTGATGATTCCTTGTTTTGCATAATAAAGCTGCGTTTGTACCGCGTCATTTGAGCGTTTCTGAATCCATTGTGTTCGCATCGATTGTCCTTTGTCGCTTTTTGAGTGGCACGATTCTAGCAAAAAAAGACAAAAATAAGTTGTTTCTTTGTATAATTTCGTAACATCAAAGAGGAGAGATTGTGAGAGAGATTGCTTTGGTACTGCTAGCAGCAGGCGAGGGGCGGCGATTTTCCAAGAGTTCTAACATCCATTGCAAGAAACAATGGTTGCGCGTTGGCTCATTACCTTTGTGGTGTTTTGTGGTGCGGCAGTTCCATGCGCTCCATCATTTTGGGCAAACGGTTGTTGCCATTTCGCCCCAAGAAGTGCGCTATGCACAAAGTTTCATCAACGAAGCCGAGGTTGTTGGTGGTGGCAACACACGTCAAGAATCACTTTTGCATGCGTTGCAAAAGGTCGATTGCGAATGGGTACTTGTTAGCGATGCTGCGCGATGTTGTGTTGATAAGAAAGTTCTCAAGGCTGTTTTGAACGCACCGCTTGCTGATTGTGTCGTTCCTTTTGTGAACACACATGACACGACTTATAGCAGCCTCTTTGGCTATATACCGCGCGATTCGCTAAGGCTCATTCAAACGCCACAACTTTGTCGCAAAGCGACATTACTTGACGCACTTAGCATGGGTGAATTTAGCGATGAGAGCAGCGCTATCTATGCGCATGATGGCACGATAGAGTTTGTCGCTGGAAGCAGCAATCTACACAAGCTCACAACATTCCATGACCTCGCGTTTCTTGAACTACCATCACCTAGTAGCGAAACATTGGTAGGCAATGGATTTGACGTACATCGCTTTACCGATGGCGACCATCTGACGATTTGTGGCGTTTGGATTCCGTTCTCATACAGCTTCGAGGCGCACAGCGATGGCGATGTTGGAATCCACGCATTGATTGACGCGCTGCTTGGCGCTGCGGGCGCGGGCGACATTGGGCAATGGTTTCCTGATTCGGATACACAATATGAAAACATCGATTCTGCTCTTTTGCTCCAACAGGTGTTGTGTTTTATTAGAAATGTTGGCTTTTTTATCGTCAATGTCGATTTGACGATTATCGCCCAAGAACCCAAGATTGCCCCACACAAAGACCGCATGCGCGCACGTCTTAGCTCCTTGCTCGAGATTCCTGCTGCCAAGCTCAATATCAAAGCAACAACGACCGAACATTTGGGCTTTTTGGGGCGATGTGAAGGTGTCGCGGCAAGCTGTGTCGCGACATTGAAATATGTGGATTGGAGACAATAAAAGTGAGAGTATTGATTATTGAAAACGAGATTTATTTGGCACAGAGTATCGCAATAAAACTCGAACATTTGGGATTTGATTGTGACGTTACTACAGTTGCCGATGAAAGTCATTCAAAGGATTATGATGTTGTTCTGCTTTCAACAAATCTTATCGAGCAAAATATTTATTCGATTATTTCCCTTTACAAGAATAGTGTCATTATTTTAATGATTTCTTATATCAGCGATGATACGGTAACAAAACCAATGAAAGCAGGCGCAAAAGACTATATCCTTAAGCCTTTTATGATTGATGAACTTGTACGCAAGATTCAGCATTATTATACCTTTCAACATCTCAAGCAAACGGTCACATTTTATCGCAGCTATGTCGATATGACTTTGGATAATTTTATTACCGAAGTGCCTACCAAACTTTCTTTACCGCTTGTACTACAAAGCCAGAATCAAAAAAGCATTGATGCGTATGTGATTTTCTATGCGCGCCGCAATGAATTTTCATTGCAACTTTTGTCGCTCAAAAAACATCGCAATTGGAAAGAAATTTTGCGTCAACCCCAGCACAATAATGATATTCTCTATATTGTTGGACTTGAGGAACTTAAAAAGACAGAACAGCAGGAATTTTTGGATATGATAACTAGCAAACAAACCATTGCTTCGTTTATTAGCAATGACCAAATTACATTCCACAATATTATCCAAGTGAGCGGTTCAACTAATATCGACTTTTATGGTGAGTTTCTGTGTGTTGATGATTATATCAAAAATGTGATTCTGTGCTATGAGCATAAGTATCCTGATACCGAATTATCTCGCCGCTTGGGTATGTCGCGAAAAAGCTTATGGGAGAAGCGAAAGAAATATGGAATCATCAAGAAAAAATAAAAGTCTTTATCTCACACAAGAAATAAAGTCTATGCTCGAAATGTGTGCGCATGGGCTGCTTAACCCCGTTACGACACTCATGAATCACCATGAATACGACATGGTCAATGCAACAGGAATCTATCAAGGAATGAGTTTACCTTTTCCGTTTATCCTTGCTCCAAATGGCAAGAAAAATCTTGCAGTTCTTAAAGCTGCTAAACAAGGAGAAAAGCTCAAACTCGTTTGCGATGGTCAAATTTTTGGCGAAATTTGTGTGAATGAAATTTTTACAATTGACAAGGAAACGTTTTTTAAGAAACTCATGGGCGGTGATTTGACGTCTCAAAAAGCAAAAACGCTCTATGCCCAACTCGGAAATTATGCCATTTCTGGCTCTTATACTCTCAAAAAGGTTTCGCATTTTGCCGATATGATTTATCTCATCGAGCAGCGCAAGCTGATGTTGCATGCCAAAAATATTAGCGCATTTATGCTACAAGCAAATCCTATTCATCGCGTGCATGAACGCATTATCCGCATTTGTTATGATTCGAGCGATTTGCTCGTTTTGTTTATTGTCAAGCCGTACAAAGACAATGGATTGCTTCCTTTTGAGCTGCGACAAAAAATCTTGCAACTCACAATCGATAATTATTTTCTCGCAAATCGTTTGTTGATTATTCCGCTTGATGATAGCTATCTTTTTAATGGTGCAAACCATGTGATTCTCAATGCCATTATCGTGCAGAATCTCGGCTGTACGCGTTTTATCATCGGTCGCAACCACATGGGATTATCACTTTTTTACGAAAGCAACCAAATCCACACGATTTTTGATAGCCTACAAGGCATTCGCCTTGATGTGCAGATTCTTAGTGAATATGTCTATTGCAAACAATGCGGCACAATTGTGAGCATTATCAGCTGTCCACATGGTGCACATCATCATATCCATTACCATACCAAATCGATGCTCGAGCTTTTTAATCTCGGAATCCCGCCGCCAAATATCTTGGTTCGCAAAGAAATTTCGGCAATGATTCTTGAGCGACTTTATCCCAATCGGTTCAAAAAAATGGAGCAACTCTATAAAGGAATCAGCCCCTCAAAATTGCTCGATGAATATGGCGATAAATCATTCTATTCTGATTTTCTCTCACTCTATCAAGCACAAATGGTGAATTAGTATGAAAGACTTCCATTCAAGCCTCGAATCGGCACACAAAAATCCGCAAGATTTTACGCTTGCTCCTCCACCAAGCGAAGAAGAATTACAATCTGCTCGCAAATTCGAACAACAAGAGGCACAAAATGAGCAGGATTTGCGCGAACAAAGCATACAAGAAACCTTGCAAGACGAGCGCAAGCAAGCAGAATTTGATAATCAAGAAAAAATGCAACATTGGGACAAAAAGAAATGGCTCTTTCTAAGCCTCTGCTATGTCGGACATTCACCCAAAGCGCCCGGCACTTTTGGCAGCCTCGTTGGCGTGCTGATTGGATTGCCTATTCTCTATTATCTCCATGCAAGCAATCTCGCAATGCTAGCAATTCTTTTTGGGCTCATAGGTGTCAAATGGACAAACGAATATGAATCTGCCGGCGGAATCCATGACGACAAACGCATTGTCATTGATGAACTTGTCGGTGTTTGGATTACGCTTTCTATGCTTGGTTTTGGTATGTTAGAAGCCCTTTTAGCGTTTGCTTTTTTTCGCCTTTTTGATATTTGGAAGCCCTCAATTATCGGGCGAATCGATAGAGACATCAAAGGTGGATTAGGTGTAATGGGCGATGATGTAGTTGCAGGGTTTTTTGCCGGACTCTTGGGGCTCATCGTGCTTGGAATCCTCCAACAATTTGGGCTATGGGAACTGCCGCTTGATATAGGAACTATTAGAGAAGCGCCATAAAACTAAAAATGACTGAACTAGATAATAAAAGTCTTCAAAATGCCAAAAGGCTTTTTACGAGCGGTAATATAGAAAAGATAGAAGTGGGTACAACGAATGGACTTAGGGCGATTCATCAATATCTTTTTGAGGGATTGTATGATTTTGCGGGCAAGATACGCACAAAAAACATCTCAAAGGGCAATTTTCGTTTTGCAAGCGCACTCTATCTTGAAAATGCGCTTGAAAAAATCGATATGATGCAAGAAAATACTTTTGAAGAAATCATCGCCAAATATGTCGAAATGAACATCGCGCACCCCTTTATGGAAGGCAATGGCAGAAGTATGAGAATTTGGTTGGATATGATTCTAAAAAAGAACCTAAAAGTTGTGGTGGATTGGAAAAATATCGATAAGAGCAGCTATTTACAAGCAATGGAGAGAAGCCCCGTTAATGATTTGGAATTGCGCGCCTTGATAGAACCCAACCTAACTGATAGAATCGATGACAGGGAAATCATATTTAAGGGTATCGAGCAATCTTATTTTTATGAAAGCAGTACATGAGATATTTCGCTAATGTTTAATATGACAAAACACGATTCCAATCGTCATTGCAAGCATTCGCTAGAATGCGCGGCAACCAAACATTAAATCTTCAACATTTGGCTGCTTCGTTTCGCTCACAATGACGAGACATTGGATTTTTCGAGCACGACTTAAAGCCGCACCCATTTTGCTATGAGCCTACATCTTTTCGGCAATCAATGTACCATTTTCATCAATGATAAGCTTTTTGTGGTTGTCGAGACCGATTTCATAGCTCTTCCATTCTTTCTCGACTTTCATCACTGAAGCTTGGGGATACTTGGATTTTACCGTGTCCAAAACCTTTTTTGGAACAAACCCAACATTTGCAAGAGGGCGATAGGACTTCACCGCACGCCATTCACCATCTTGAGTAAATTCCACCTCGACTTCGTCTGCCAACTTCACATCGTACTCATCAAAGCTCTTCTCTGCAAGCAAAATTGCATTCTTTGCAAAATTGCTTTTGATGAACTGTTGTGCCTTTTGGGGCAACTCGCTATGTTGAATCACAACATCAGCTCCAAGAGCATACGCTCCAACAAAACCTGAAAGCACAATGGCTAGAGGTAACTTTTTCATTTCATTCTCCTTGTATTGATTTACAAAGAGAATGATACTTTTTGATTGTGGAGTGCGTACACACATTTACCTTAAAAAGTGTCAAGTTTTTGTGAAATTTTGTGAAGATTTAGAGGGCTTTGTGCCTCAAAACCCCCGAAAAATCAGCTGCTGCCTCGCTTGGCTGGTTTGTCGTTTGGGAGAATTGCTAAAAAATTTGGTTGGTTGTTTGGGGCTGCAAAGGCAAGATTGCGAGGAATTTTCCCTTGAGCCGTTCATTATCGTCAAGCTCGCTACGTGTGTCATACATTTCGAGGAATTGCTGCTTGCTCAAAGTCGTGTTGCCAAGCGAAGGGTCAGCAAGCCACACATGGTTTTTATCAATGCCTCGAATCACAGAGAAATGGTCGTTTTTGCGATGTTTGAGATACACCACCACAGGAATCTTGAGCTTAGAAAGCTGCTCGAAACTCGCGGCAAAGCCTTGCGCCTTGAATCCAAATTGTGGCAACGCTTTTGCCATATCCTCAAAGCTGGCTTTGTTGTCGCCTTTGTCCATTGCGGCAAGCAGCTCTTCTTCGGTGATGACTTTGCCATAATAATAATTTAGAATCGTTGCCAAAGACGCTGCCCCACAGGAATAATCCAAATCTTGTTTCACGATTTTATCATCTCGCAAAGTTTTGTAACTCTTGATGTGTGGCTGGATTCTGTGCGAGGGGGCTATGGACAAATCATAAGTTTCAGCACAGAGTAAATGGACAAATAAAATCAATCGTAAAAATTTCATAAATTTAAAATGTATATGCCCAATGCAGCATGATGTCATTGTTGCTGTCTTTTTGTGTGGCGGCTTTGAAGGTGAGATTTAAAATATTGCCTCGCGCAAAGCCATAGCCCACGCCAAAGGTTGGCTAGGCAAGACTGCAGTGGAACCCTTGCCTTGCGCCCTCAAGCTTACTCGCTCGTTGGTGCAGCCATTGGAATCCAAAGCTAAGAGTCACCCATTCGTTTGCCGCAAAGCCTACGCTGGGCTGCAAGAGCACCACATCGCCCGGCGTGTAGTGCCCATTATCATCTTTGCGCTTGTGGCTATGGCGATAGGCAGCATTGAGAACAAGAACAACAGGGTCAATGCTTTTGTAGATTGTTGCGCCAATTTGTGCTGAATGGAAATAGGAAGGCTTGTTGATATTTTTTTCATAGATTGCCGCTTCGAGATAAGCCAAAATGCCGATAATCGAATCGTCTTTGAGAAATTCATAATTCACGCCCACCCAACTATCCACGCCCTTATGTTCAAAGTCAGTTTTTTGTGTCTCTAATTCTTTTTGTTGTTTGTAGCCTAGCAGATAACTCCCGCGCACATAAATATCTGCTGCATTTGTGATTCCATAATGCACACCCAAAGTACCGATGAGATTCTCATTTTGTTGCTCGCTTTGCCCAAAGTCTGAAGGCACAGCGACAAAAGATGTGCTGCTTGTTTGGATAAACATCGGCTCGCCGAGCGCAACACCTTGCGTGTGCGAGTTTGTGTAGGCAAGCGATGTTTCGAGCCGAATCTTGCCCTTTCCACTCACCAAATCTTCGACAAGCAAGGGCAAATCTGCCCATAGAAAGGAGCAAAGCAGGGGGAATAGGGGTAGGTATTTCATGGGATTCCTTTTGATTAAGATACGATTCTCTCACACATAAACTTTGATATTCCTTAAAAATTATGCAGGGCAAATCTCCATTAATAGCTTTTGTGACAACACAAAAGCAAAACCAAGAAACATGTTATAGAAATAATTGACCACAGCCCTTTTGAAATAAAAGAGGCAGGATTCTCTAAAGACACAGAGCCAAAATAAGTTTTGAAAAATAATAACCGCCAACATCACGACAACCACAAAGGCATCGACTTCATAGTCTATGAGGTAGGAGACAAAGGAATAGAGATTTAAAGCTAATAAGAAAAGAGCAAGAAACATGAACAAACGTTGTCCCGCTGCATTCTCATACAACATTTTTTTGGTTTCCCTTTGCCCCTTCTCAAAATATTCGTCTGTTTCTTTTTTTGAAGCCATCTTGCATTACCATATTTTTAGCATTATAGGCAATGTTATTACCATCTTCGTCCTCTGTTCATGAACATACTAGTTCCAAAATACCGACTTTCTATGGCACCAGTGAGCATAGCACCAGGAGCAACGGGAACATATCTTATTGCAGTCAAGGCTCCAATCGGATTAGTAACTCCAAATCCTACTGAAACACCCACTGCAACATGTTCACCAAAAGTCCTCCAACTCCAACTCCTGCTTGCAATCTGATGACCAATGCTATAAGCACCTCCTATGACTGCACCAATACCTGCAGCCACAAAATTTATCCACTCTCCCTCTGTTGTTTGCATTTCGTGCGGCGAAAGCATGGCGAGTTCT
>CAMWUR010000045.1 GCA_947177485.1 uncultured Helicobacter sp. | reverse complement strand
ACGCAAGACTTCTTGAACAATCGCTTGCCGATTTATAAGCAATTGGGGATTTGCTGATGTGGCGGTTGCTTGCGATTGTTTGCGCTGTTTGTGCATTCGCATCTGCCGAGCTGCGCACGATTACACAAGACGACAATGCAAGCATGCAAAAGCGCGCTTTTTTGCAAAAGCTCATGGACGAACGTCCGACGTATGTCGATTATTCCCCTGCTTGGAAAGAGATTACAAGCTTTAGTAATGTCGTGTATGAACCACAAAAGGTTGTTACGCGTGAGGGCAAAAGCCCACTTTTTGTGCGCACCTATCGCATTGGTGGTGATGATTATAGCGGCATGCCTTCGGAGTTTGCATGTGAACAAAATCTCTGCCCGCTCGTGTTTGAGCTGCGCACATATTCGGGCAGCACGGGCGAACGTGAGGAATTTCGCAATTCTGATACAATGCGCGGCGATGCTGAATGGATTGTGCTTGAACTTTTGAGCGAGCGCTCGGGAATTTTGCATTTTATGGACAGAGGGCAAAAAGTGCGCGTGCGCAAAACCGAGCAAGGCTTGCATATCGACCTGCACCCCGTCTTTCGAGCGAATGTGTCGAGCGCTGCGATTGCCAACGCTACGGGCACGGGCACAACGAGCTTCACCACGCGCAAGGAAAACGGGCTGACGATTACCGTTGCCGATGGCGCTGCGCCCTTTCTTGGCGAGCGCAACGAGGCAACGCCGACATTTATTGCGGCGAACTATTACCCCACGCATTTTGCCCCACAGGTGAGCTTTGATTGCGCCAAAGCGACATTAGAGAGTGAGCAGACGATTTGTAAAAAGCCCGAGCTGGGCGATTTGGATTTACGCATTGCGGCATATTATAACGGCATTGTGCCGTTTTATCCGCCGCTCAAAATTAAGCAGATTGCATGGTTGCGCAAACGCGATGCATGTGAGGTGTCCGAAGAATGCTTGCGCGACATCATGCAAAGACGTGTCGATGAGCTCGCCGAGCTCTTCTCGCAGCTCGTGAATGAGCGGGTGATTCGGTAGGCGGGAAATGGCAATGTTGCAGCGGAGCTGCGACTAAAGTCCGCATGCATTATGCTGTGAAGCGCGATTGAAATCGTGCTTCCGAAGCTTTAGCTTTTGCGATTCCAAAATAGGAGCACACAATGACAATAATCCTCAACAATGCCGATTCTAAAGTTCTAGGCGTCATCGAAAGTCTCGGAGTGCTCAAGCCCGATATGAAAATCAAAGTGCGCGGCAAAAAACCAAGCAAAAAATTGCGCAAAGCCATGAAAGAATGCGAACAAATAATGGCAAATCCGCATTTATATCCTAGTTATAGTTCAATGGCAGAATTGAGAAGGGCTTTGGACAACTAATGAAGTATAATGTGAAATTTGCGCATGCATTTAAAAAGTCATATCGGAAATTGGCTCAAAAAGAACAGGATTTATTGTTTAAATTAGTGGACAGACTCGCCAACAATGAAACATTAGAAGAGAAATACCATGACCACCAACTCAAGGGCAAGTTTGCGGCATATCGTGAGTGCTATATCAAGCCCGATTTGTCGCTTCTCTATCAAAAACACAACGATATTTTGGTGCTTGTTTGTATCAATATTGGTAGCCACAGCGAGCTCTTTTAAGAATCTATCATCTTCTTTCAATCACTTTTTTCTTCCCCAACCTCAAGAACGTATTGTCGGTGATTTTCGCCCATTCAATCGTGAGATTCCAAAAATCGCCATGAATCGTTTGAGCCATTGGAAAACGTGCAATATAGAGTTCTTGTTGCGCCGTGTTTGCCTCTGTTAGAGTACCCAAGAATTGAATGCCACGAATGCTGGGAATGTTGTTTGCATTGCTTGCGATTGTGCCGGCAACATGCGGGTTGGCAAGCGCTGCCTTGATGTGTTCGCTTTGTGCGCTGCTTGCAACGATGAGCGAAAAGGGCGGCTCAAAGACATAGAAGAGGTTTGCGCAATACGGCGCGTTTTCGTGCAACACAGCGAGGTTGAGTAGATGTTGTTCGCGGACAATAGCAAAGAACAGCGCAAGTTTATGCTCGCAAGGGTGCAAGGAATTTGTCGCCAAGTTGCTTGATTTTTGTAAAGATTTGTTCAAAATCGACTCCATAAACGCGCGAATCGGCAATGGCGGTGATGAAGTTGGTGTCGCCACGATAGCGCGGCACAAAGTGTAGGTGCAGGTGGTCGGGGATTCCCGCGCCTGCGCTTTGCCGAATGTTTGCGCCCATATTCACTCCCTGCGCGCCATAGCCTTCGAGCAGAAGCGAGCAGAGCGCACGTGCAAGCGTGTTTAAGTGCAGCCAATGCGAATCGTCTAGTAATGTGGGAGAATCGACATGTACAAGCGGAATGAGCATGCAATGCCCTGGTGTGTAGGGGTATTTGTTCATTACCCCATAGCAGAGCGAATCGCGATAGAAAACTTTGTTTGTGTCGTCATCTGCTGCATGTGCCGCGATATGGCAAAAGATACAACCATCGGGCTTATTCTCAAAATAGACACCGCGCCATGGGGCATAGAGATTGTCCATGTGTCCTCCTAGATATAGCTTGGCGCGTCATTGGCAAAGAGAATGAGGTCGCCAACTTGTGTGCTCGCTTTGAGCACCGATTCGAGCGCGCGTTTTTCTTTGAGGATAATCTTTGAGGCAATTGTGATATTCTCGCTCAAAATCGCACTATTGAGTTCGCCCGTTAGAATCGCGATAGCGAAGTGTTGATCGATTGCTTGGGCAAGACGCATATTTTCTTCTTTTGTGCTTTCGACCAAGCCGGGAGTGATAATCACCTTGCGCCCTTTGTGCAAAGACGCGAGCCGAATGGCTTCGAGCATGCCCTCGAGATTGCCATTGAAACTATCATCGAGAATGATTTTTCCGTTTGCATTGACACGATTGAGCCGATGTGGAACGGGTGCAAGCTTCTTGACTTCTTTTTGGATTGTGTCTATATCCATACCCAAATCATAGGCAACTTGGATTGCACCCGCGATATTTTGGGCATTGAATATGCCAAGAATCTCGCTTTCAAACGCATAGAATTTATTGTCAATCTCGAGCTCAAAGCTCAATCCATCGAGCGTAGCGACAATGTTGCGCATTGCGCCCGGAAAGGGCACAGCGCTAATGCCCTCTGGAATTGCGTTGTCTTTGTAGCTATATAACTTCTCCATGCGCTCGCTTTGAGCAAGCTCAAATTTGGTGTCGCGGATTGTCTCGAGTGTCTTGAAATATTCCATATGCGCCGAGCCAATCTTGCCCACGATGCCAACTTGTGGCTGCACAAGGCGAGCGATTTGTAGAATATCTCCGGGCGCACGCGCACCAGCCTCAACGACATAGAATTCGCTAAAATCGGGCAGATTTGTGTTGATGTCACTCACGATTCCTGCGAATGTATTCACACTACGTGGTGTGGCATAGACTTGGAATTTTTCGCTAAGAATTTGTGCAAGAAAATTTTTGAGACTTGTTTTACCAAAACTACCTGTAATAGCAATGACTTTGAGTTTTTGCAGGCTCAAAATCTTTTCTTTTGCAACTTTTGCATATTGTCGCAAAAGAACCAACTCGGTTGCATTGCTGATGAAAATCGTGAACACAAGAGGCAAGAGATAGAGGGCGTTGCTTTTTATAGGGCTGGAGAGACCAGAATATAGAATCTCGTCAAAGAGTAGTAGCGCAATATAGATAAAAAGAAAGCGTCCAATTCTGTTAGTTAGCACTAATGGTTTATCAAGATATTTTGCCCAATAAATTAAAAGGGGAAGATAGAAAATATAGAAATAGAGATAGAAAATATCGCCTGCATAGATAAAAAGTATGATAGGAAACAAAAAATAATAGATATGCCAACGCCATTTATGATGACGAAAAAGAACACGAAAAATTTTGTAGCTATACCATTGTAGGTTTGTTAAAAAATAATAGGCAAGTGCAAGGAGGAAAATCCAATTGGATACAGTGCGTACAATCGTCCAGTCGACTTCTGGATAGACAGCTTCAAATGTAAAAAATTCCATTTCTTGCCCTTATTTGAAATATTGCACAATACTTTTCGCAACCTCATGTGCATGTTTTAGAAAAAAATAATGGTCGCCCTCGAAAACCAAAAGCTTGGAATCGCGCACGAGTGCGGCAATTTCATGTGCGCTGCAAAGCGGCGTGGCTGTATCGTCTTTGCCCCACAATAAAAGCGTTTTAGATGAAAGCGCCGCAAAAATGGGGCGAAAGTCTTCATTGACAACATTTTTAAATGTTGCATACATTGATTCGCTCAATCCTTGTGCGTCTTGTGCACGCAATTTGAGTGCGCCAATCCCCAAAAATCGCAAACATTTTGCGAGAGCAATTTTGAGCGAGACCGACAAAGGTTTGGGGCGCACGATTCCAGCGCTTGCGAGCAAGACGAGATTGCGCGGTGCAAGCAGGCTTGCGATTTTGCCCCCAAAACTATGCCCGATGATGATGCTTTGCTCATTCAGCGCAAACTCGGCGAGGAACAGCCGCAGAATCTCGGCATAGTCGTGCGTGCAGAGTGCGGTTTCGTTGTTGCTGCCCCCAAAGCCGGGCAAATCGATAAACAAAAGGCGATAATTGGGAAAATGCGCGCCAAACGAGCGCTCCATAAGTTCCTTGCAGCTGCCCCAGCCATGCAAAAACACGACACAATCCGCACAATCGCTGTTATGGAGCGTGTAGGCGAGGGTGTAGCTTTGGTTGTTGTAACTCACGGTTTTTGCAGCCAATTATTTTCCTTTTGCGTTGCGAATCTGATTGATAAAAAGGTATTGGATGGGGACATTGCGTACTTTGGGGAGCGATGAACCAAGCGCGGCAAAAACGGCACGAAAATCGGTAAAAAGATAGTGCGCAAGACTACCCGGAACAGGATTGATTTCATTGAGGTACACGCAATCGTCTTGCACAAAAAAATCACAACGAATGAGCGCACCCTCGAAGCAGTTTGCATAAATTTTTTGGAAATATTTGATGATTGTTGATTCGAGCTCGGGCGAGATTTGTGCCTTTTGAACAGAATCGCGGCGCGAAAAATCAAGATATTTTTTTTCAAAATCGAGAATCTCGCCCTTTTGCGGCTCTTCGATGATGGACAAATGCCATTCACCCCCCGCATGGCAGCCCGCAAGATTGTATTCTTTGATTCCTTGTTTGAAAGGCTCAAGCAGAATCGTGTCATCAAACTCAAACGCGACATCGAGCGCATAGTCGAGCTCTTTGGAATCCTTCACAACGCTAATGCCAATCGAGCTGCCAAGATGCAAGGGCTTGAGGATAAACGGCGGGGGCTCGGCTATGGAATCGCCGCGGCGAATGATAGAATAGGGTAAAGTAGGCACATCTTTGCTTGCTGCATAGAGTTTGGTGAGCTCTTTATTGTAGCTTAGAATCGAGGCTTCGAGGCGCGGACCGATATAGGGGATATGGAAAAATTCAAACAGCGCGGTGAGCTTGCCGTCTTCGCCTTCAGCGCCATGCACAAGATTGAGTGCGAGACTGACGGGAACAAAGTGGCTCTTGAGTAGCCCTTTTTGCAGCAGCCCACCATGGGTGAAAGTGAGCTTGGGTGCGTTTTTGTATGCGCCGCTTGCAAAGGTTTTTGCCTGCATATTTGCGCTATCGATGGCATACATCTCGCCCATTTTATCGATAAACACAAAATCGAGCGCAAGCACATCACGTAGCACAATGGCACTCACAATGCTGACTTCATGTTCAAAGCTTCTTGCGCCAAAAAAAACAGTCGCTTTCATACTGCCTCCTATCGTGTATTATTATAACTGAAAATCATTTATAGCTTTTTGAGGGATTCTTTGATAATGTCTTGTGTGGAGAGTTGGCTACCCACAAATGATGCGAGAATCTGTTGGATTTTGTCATTTTTAAAGCCCAGAGACTCGAGCGCCAGACGCGCATCGCGCACATTTGTTTGTGAATCGGCAATGAAAAATCCTTCGAGCTCAATGCGCAAAAGCCCAGCGCTTTTGGGTCCAATGCCGGGCACTTTTTGGATTGCTTTGCTGTCGTGTAGATGTGCAAGGAATTCGCTAGGCGTGTAGGTTGAGAGGATTGCAAGTCCGACTTTGGGTCCAATGCCACTAATGCGAATCACACGGTCAAAAAAAATCTTTTCGTCAAGCTCCAAAAAACCATAGAGAGACATCGCGTCTTCACGCACGATGTGTGTGGTAAAAAGTTGCACAGAGTTTAATTGCTGTGCGAGTATACGCAAAGGGACAAACACCTCATAGACGATTCCTTGTGTTTGTACCCAAAGTGCTGTGGGTGTTTGGTGAATCACTTGTCCATGCAATCCGACAATCATAAAAAGCCCATCTAGCCTCGCATGCTAATCAAAAGATTCATGCTCTCATCAAGCTGAATACGTGGTCCATCGTGTCCCGGTTTTGGGTTTAGGAAAATCTCTCGTTCATCTTCAGAGAGTTTTTTGTATTTGACTTCGTTGTAACCTTTCCAACCACTCTTAATCAGCACGTACGCGCTGCCCATACTCTCTTCAAGCTTGGTGATTTCTTGGCGGATACGTTCAAGCTTTTGTTCGAGCGCATCGATTTCATCTTTAAGCTGTGCGGTATAGTGTAGCAAGTTGCGGTAGTTATGCGCTTGCTCCTGAATGAGCTTGAGTTGCGAGGAATCCTTTGGGAATTTTTTAATATCGTCTTTAATCTGTCGAACGAGCGGCTGCAGCCCTTGCAGCTCTGCCATCATCGAATGGTATTCACGTTGTTTTTCTAACAGCTGCTGCGTGAATTGTTTGCGCCCAGAGATAAAGACCTGATAGGGTGAATTTCTCTTAGGCGAAGCATTCGCACAGAGTATGAATTTATTGTCCTCACCTTTAAGGTTGTTCACCATAATGCTGCCTGCGCTGTGTGCGTGGTGGTTTGAGTGCAATGTGGAGATTCTGATGTCTTGCCCAAAGCTCCTGCCGCCATAGGCTTCATCAATACTGATATGTTCGCCGCGCACCTCTCCTGCCTCAAGCCGTGCAATTTTGACTTGGTCGCCCTCGGCGTGTCCTTTGTGAATCGTGATATTGATATTATCAGCAAAAATCTGTGAGTTTTGATGTGTTTGCCCTTTGATGATGACATTATTTGCGCGAATCAAGGCTTTGTTGCCAACATTGCCAATCACTTCGACCGTTCCTGCTTCAATCACTGTTCCTTCGCCAATCGAATCTTCGAGCAAGTCGGTGCTGCTAATCACAACATGCGTGCCTGTATTGAGCCCACCAAGCAGGTTTCCACTTGTTGTAATCGAGGCATTTTTAATGCTGATTTTTTGCATCACGCCAAGCTTGTTATGGTTTCTGTCAAGAGCGATATAGCCTGCATGCTTTGCAAAATATTTAATACACGAATCATTCTCTTGTGCGTTGATACTCTCATCGACATTGAAAGGCATAATATTTTGTTGTTTGGGTTCTTGCGGGGCAATGAAACGTCCCAAACAATCGCGCGCCGCTTCACCTGATTGCCCTTTGAAAAAGGTCG
The DNA here is from genome assembly GCA_947177485.1 of uncultured Helicobacter sp. Classification (GTDB taxonomy): domain Bacteria; phylum Campylobacterota; class Campylobacteria; order Campylobacterales; family Helicobacteraceae; genus NHYN01. The sequence continues at coordinate 10,406 of CAMWUR010000045.1, read as the reverse complement.
CAATAAGCTGGTCTTTGAGCACGAGTCGATAGGGGCTGTTATCGCCCTTGAGATTAATCGCGATTTCGAGATGAGGTTCGATACATGGCAGCCCACCAACGCTTTGGGCGAGCAGAAATTCATGGGGTTTGCTTAAAAATTTCTCATCGGGCAAGGATTGGATAAAAATCTTGAGCCGCTCATATTCTGTACGTTCATCGCGAATCAGGATATGCATATCTGCTTTGTGAATGCGAATGCGCTCGAAGAATTGTTTGATGCTTTTCTCGTCTTTATCAATCTTTGAGCCCTGCGCAAGTCGACAGTACAGCTCTCTGCCATCGGGGCTTAGAATCAGTGAGAAATGGTAGGTGTAGCGCGGTGCTAAATCGACAACAATCGAATACCGTTGCTCAATCACCAAATCTTCTTGCAATAGATACGACTCGTCCTCAATAGAGGAGACTTCGCTGGGCGTGAGCTCACGCATTGTTTGTCCGCCAACAGAGACGAGGTAATACACTCCCCTAAGCCTCGCTTCGAGTAATTTTTCGCTAATGTCTTTGGCAAGAGAGACTTTGAATACCTCTTGGTTTGGGGCATCACAGTCGGGAATGACAACGGGGCTAAAAGTCGATTCTGGCATAACCTATCCTTAAAGTGTCAAGACATGATTAACAAGTCTTTGCTAGAATATTGCGCAATATTCTATCAAGACTTTTCTGAAATATCAAATCACAAATGGAGTTTTTATGCTGCGCGGATTTTTGACCAACAGCAGTGGTATTTTTTTCTCGCGAATCGCTGGTTTTGTACGTGATTTGACGATGTCAAGTGTGCTTGGTGTGGGCATTTTCAGCGATATGTTTTTGATTGCCTTTCGTGTCCCTAATGCCTTTCGCCGAATCTTTGCCGAAGGCGCTTTTTCGCAAGCATTTTTGCCAAGTTTTAGTGCCGCGCGGCGCAAGGGTGCGTTTGTACTACATATTAGTTTCTTATTTCTTGCCTTTATTCTCATACTCTGCTTTTGCGTGGTCGCGTTTGCTCCGTATGTAGCACGTGTGCTTGCCATTGGGCTCTCGCCTGACGAAGTGCTGATTGTCGCCGAGTTGATTGCAATCAATTTTTGGTACCTACCGCTTATTTTTGTTGTTACCTTGCTTGGTAGCCTTTTGCAATACAAGCACAATTTCACGGCGGCTGCCTACTCAACTGTGTTGTTGAATCTCGCAATGATTGTGGCGCTTTTACTTACCAAAGAATCTGACCCCTTTACAATCGTGAAATGCTTGAGCATTGCAACACTCATTGGCGGAATCTTGCAGATTCTGCTGCATCTCTATCCACTCAAGCGGCTTGGCTTTTTTGCGCTTTTGTGGGTGAGTTTCTTGCATTTGCGCAGCAAGAGTGCGGAAGTTTGGCATGATGTCAAGCAATTCTATCTGCAATTTTTTCCGGCGCTTTTGGGCAGCTCAACGGTACAAATCGCCTCGCTGATTGACATTCAGCTCGCATCGTTTCTTGCTGTGGGGAGTGTGTCGTATCTGCATTATGCCAATCGCATTTTTCAGCTTCCACTTGCGCTGTTTGCAATCGCTTCGAGCACAGCGCTCTATCCGATTGTGTTGCGCGCGATTCATAATAACAACAGAATCCAAGCCCTCGCACATCTCAAACAATCGTTTTGGTTTTTGTTTTGGGCGCTTAGTGCATGCAGTGTGGGGGGAATGATTCTCTCGTTTGAAGTCGTATGGATTCTCTTTGAGCGCGGCAATTTTAGCAGCAATGATAGCCTGCAAACAGGACATGTGCTTGCCGCATATCTTGTGGGCTTGTTGCCATTTGGGCTCTCAAAAATCTTCTCTCTTTGGCTCTATTCTCATCACCAGCAAATGCTTGCGGCAAAAATTTCAATCCAATCTCTACTTGTTGGTACATGCGCTTCGCTTGCGCTGATGTGGGATTATGGCGCTGTTGGGTTGGCGATTGCAGGCTCACTTAGCGGCTTTGCCTCGCTCTATTGGAGCGTGAAAGCCTTTGGTTTTCGGCAGTTTTGGGATATAATTGCAGACAAAAAAGCGTGGCTGCTATGGAGTGTTGTGATTGTTGCAAGCGCGATTGCAGCATTTCTGATGAAATGGGGTTTAGAACAAATTTATGCGACTTATTATGCTTCATCGTTGGCTTAAAGGAGAATCATGGACAACACAATCTATTTATTCGATAGTGCAAAGGGGCAAAAAGTCGCTTTTGAATCGTTGCAAAAAGGCAAGGCGAGCCTCTATGTATGTGGTCCAACGGTGTATGATGATGCACATCTTGGGCATGCGCGCAGTGCGATTGCGTTTGATTTGCTTTGGCGGCTGCTCGAGTATGACGGCTATGCCGTACGTTTTGTGAAAAATTTTACAGATATTGACGATAAGATTCTCAAAAAAAGCGCGCAAACGGGGCAGCCCGCGCATGAACTCACGCAACATTATATCGAATCCTATCTCCATGATATGGACACTCTTGGTGTGCGCCGCGCACATTTCGAGCCGCGCGCCACGCAGTCGTTGCCACAGATTTGCGCGATGATTGCCACACTTGTGGCAAGTGGGCATGCCTACCAAACGAGCAGCGGTGTGTATTTTAGTGTGGCAAAAGATTCCAAATATGGCGCTTTGAGCCACCATTATGAGGACGAAGACGACACCCAAAGCCGAATCCACAATGATGAGGAAAAACATGATGTTCGCGATTTTGTGCTGTGGAAAAACCACAAAGAAGGCGAAAGTGTTGCTTATGACTCACCTTTTGGGAGCGGGCGCCCGGGCTGGCATATCGAATGTAGCGCGATGATTGAGCAATATTTCGAGACAAACGATGATATGTTTGCCATCGACATTCATGCAGGTGGCAGCGATTTGTTTTTCCCACACCACGAAAACGAAGCCGCACAAACGCGTTGTGCGACACACAAAGAGATTGCGAAATATTGGTTGCACAATGGCTTTGTAACGATTAATGAGCAAAAAATGAGCAAGTCGCTCGGCAATAGTTTTTTTATCAAAGATGCGTTGAAACTCTATGGCGGCGAAGTGTTGCGATTCTATCTTTTGGGCACGCATTATCGCGCGACATTGAGTTTCTCGCATGATGACTTGCTTGCAAGCAAAAAACGACTCGACAGAATCTATCGCCTCAAAAAGCGACTGAACATGTCGCAAAAAGCTTTGCCCAAACCAAGTGCGGCATTTGCAGAGTTTGAAACCAATTTTCTCCATGCATTGCGCGATGATATGAATATTTCTGTGGCATTGAGCGTCACCGATTCGTTTTTGTCGTCTATCAACGAAGTACTTGACAAAAGCCCCAAGGATTCTGTGGCAAAAGACAATGCGAATCGATTCTTGCAAAGTGTGCAGCAATTGCTTGGAATCGGCTTGCAAGAGCCAACGCAGTATTTCCAACAGGGAGTGAGTGCAGAGCAAAAAGCGCAGATTGAGTCCCTTATCGAACAGCGCAATGTCGCAAAGAAAAATAAAGATTTTGCCACAGCTGACGCGATTCGAGAAACCTTGAATGCGCAACATATTGCATTGCTCGACACGGCGCAGGGCACAATTTGGGAGAAAATCTAAAGGACAAATATGCAGCGACAAACATGGAGCAACACGTTTGCCTATATCCTAACTGTTGCGGGCGCAACCATAGGCTTTGGCGCAACATGGCGCTTTCCCTATTTGGTGGGCGAAAATGGGGGTGGGGCGTATTTGCTTGTTTTTTGTGTGGCAATGCTTTGTATCGGAATCCCCGTTATCTTGGTCGAAAATGTCATCGGCAGGCGCGGCGCGACAAATAGTGTCGAGAGCTTTGGGCAAAAATGGCAAGGTGTTGGCTATCTTGGGCTTTTGGGCAGCTTTGGAATCATGGCATATTACATGGTTTTGGGCGGTTTTGTGCTGGTGTATATTTATAGCCTCATTTTTGGGGACTTCGACCTTTCAAAGCCTATTTCTAAAGAATATACATCGGCATTCTATATACAAAATATCGGCTATAATCCATTTGGAATCGGGATTTTCACGACACTTTTTGTGGTGATGAATTACATCATTTTGCGTAAAGGTATTATCGATGGAATCGAAAAATCCGTGCGATTCCTCATGCCCTTGCTGCTTTTGTGTTTGCTCGTTGTCGTAGCGCGCAACCTCACGCTTCCGGGCGCAATGGAGGGTGTGCGATTCTATCTCGAACCCGATTTTTCCAAAATCACGCCCAAACTCTTTATCGATGTGTTGGGGCAAGTCTTTTTCGCACTTTCCCTTGGCTTTGGAGTGATGATTACCCTTTCGTCTCATCTCAAGAAAACCGAAAATATGATGAAAACTGCCATTTATACAGGCATTCTCAACACGATTATCGCTATTTTGGCGGGTTTTATGATTTTTCCTGCCCTCTTTAGCGCTGGGCTTTCTCCTGCCGCTGGACCATCGCTTGTTTTTGAGACTCTGCCTGTTGCATTTTCGCATATTCAGTTTGGGACTTTTATTGCCGCTTTGTTTTTCACGCTCTTGCTCATCGCCGCGCTCACAACGAGTTTACCCATCTATCAAGTCATCATCTGTGTCTTTGAAGAAAAATTCCACATGACAAAAAAGCTAGCAATCCATATTACTTTACTTGGAATCTTTATTCTTGGAAATCTACCATGTATCTTAACTTATGGTCCTTGGCGTGATATACAGCTTGTCGGTAATCGCAATATTTTCGATAGTTTCGATTTTGTGAGCGGCAATATTTTGTTTGTTGTTACAGCCTTTTTATGTTGCATTTATGTCGGTTGGGTGATGAAAACAGACGCAATAGTCGAACTAAGCAATGAAGGGCAAATCGCAACAAAATGGCTTTGGATTTGGTATTATTATGTCAAATTTATTGTTCCTATCATTATTGGAATCATTTTTTATTTTGGGGTTTTGTAGTGGAATAATACGACATTTGTTATTGTATTTGAGGTCATTCTATGCTATAATTCCCCAAAATCGCACAGGATGGGGCTCATGTTTTTTTGGAATCGTTTCTCCATTAGCAAAAAGTTCTCATGTATTCTTGTTCTCATCGCGCTGGTTATTTCCATTCCGTTACTCGTTTTTATTAGTTATCGTATGGAAGTTTTTGCTCAAGACCAGCTTGATTTGCAGGTGAAGCAAGCGGCGCGTATCGTTGAGGGGAATTTCGATGTCATCATCGACACCTCCTTGCGTTTTTTTGAAAATAGCCTTGCGACAGTGTATGGCACATACACGAGCAACAGCTACAAATTGCAAGGTTCTGCACAAGTCAAAGACATTACCGTGCCCAATTTGCATTATAACGATGTCCCTTTGGCAAATCAGACGGATATTGTTGATAGTTTCTCTGTCCTCACAGGTGGTGTGGCAACCATCTTTGTCAAAAGTGGCAACGATTTTGTGCGAATCACCACATCGCTTACCAACGAAAAGGGCGAGCGCGTCCTTGCAACCTCACTTGGGACAAACCACCCTGCTTATAGCGAAATGATGAAGGCGAATCCCACAACCTTTCGCGGCAAAGTGCGGCTTTTTGGGCGCGATTATCTCTCGACTTATAAGCCGATTCTTGATGGGCAAAAACAAGTCGCTGGGATTCTGTTTATCGCGTATAATATTGAAGAAACCCACAGGCTCATGGTGCAAAATCTCAAAAATATCCGCGTTGGGCAAAATGGCAAGGTTGTGGTGATTGACCAAACCAATAATGAATTTATCTTTGGCAAACAAGGCAAGCCGAGTGATTACGCATATCTCAAAGATTTGCAGCCTAATATGGTGATTGCGCACACAATCGATGGTAAAAACTATCATTCGTATGTCAATTATAGCAAAGAACTCGACCTCTACATTATCATCGAAACTCTTGTTTCAGACTTTACGAAAGCAAATAAAGAAGTCGAGCTCATCGTCATCTTTGGTGTTATTGTCATGGTTTTTGCAATCCTCCTTGCCTCTTTCTTTATTATCAAATTCTCCATTCTCAAACGTGTGCTTGGAATCTCGACATTGCTTTTCGATTTTTTGCGCTATGTGAATCATGAAACACAGAATCCCCCACACCTGCAAAAGCCCAAAGCCGAAGATGAGCTCGGAATCATGCGAGCTGCGATTAATGAAAACATCAAAAAAGTACAAGACGGACTTGAGCTCGACAAAGAAGCTGTGCATCAATCCATCGAAACGGCGAAGGCGATTGAGCATGGCAATCTCACAGCAAGAATCATCAAAAATCCCCACAATCCCCAACTTGTCGAGCTCAAAAATGTCCTCAATCAAATGCTTGATGTGTTGCAAAACAAGATTGGGAGCGACATGAACGAAATCTCGCGTGTGTTTGAGAGTTATACGAAGCTCGATTTTAGCACCGAGGTGGCAAATGCCAAAGGTAGCGTGGAAGTTACAACCAACACGCTCGGGCAGGCGATTAAGGAGATGTTGCAAACATCGCTGCAATCTGCAAAAGACCTCGAAAGCAGCGCCAAAGACCTCAATGAGGCTGTAACAAAGCTCACAGACGCTTCGCATAGCCAAGCGAGCAATCTCGAAGAGACGGCGAGCGCACTGAATGAGATTAGCAGCTCCATGCAAAATGTGAATAGCCGCGCAACCGATGTCAGTAACCAAGCAAACGATATTCGCAATATTGTCGCAGTGATTCGCGACATTGCCGACCAAACAAACTTGCTTGCACTCAATGCCGCGATTGAAGCAGCGCGTGCGGGCGAACATGGACGCGGATTTGCCGTTGTGGCAGACGAAGTGCGCAAGCTCGCTGAACGTACGACAAAGAGCCTTAGCGAGATTGAGGCAAATGTCAATGTCCTTGTGCAAGGTATCAATGATATGGGCGAATCGATTAAGGAACAAACATTAGGCATTGAACAAATCAACGAAGCCGTGAGCCAGCTTGAATCTGCCAATGCACAGAATGTCGAGATTGCCAACTATTCACATGGAATCAGCAACAATGTTGACCGTATCGCTAGCACGATTCTCGAAGATGTGCAGAAAAAGAAGTTTTAACATTTTTGCGTTATAATCTTTAAAAAGGAGAATAGATGGGACGCGCCTTTGAATACCGAAGAGCCGCAAAAGAAAAGAGATGGGACAAGATGTCAAAACTCTTTCCAAAACTTGGCAAGATGATTACTCTTGCGGCAAAAGAGGGCGGGGCAGACCCAGAGATGAACGCAAAGTTGCGCACCGCGATTGCCACAGCAAAAATGCAAAATATGCCTAAAGATAATATAGACGCAGCGATTAAACGTGCAAGCGGCAAAGATGGCGCTGTGATTAGCGAGATGAACTACGAGGCAAAAGCCCCGCATGGCGCGCTGTTGTTTATCGAGTGTGCCACCGACAACCCCACGCGCACGGTCGCGAACATCAAGAGCTATCTGAACAAACACAACGGGCAGCTTTTGCAAAACGGCTCGCTCGAGTTTATGTTCTCGCGCAAGGCTGTGTTTGAGATTCCCACCGCAAACATCGCGATTCCGCTCGATGAGCTCGAGCTTGCACTCATTGACTATGGGCTTGATTCGCTCGAGAATGAGGGAGAGAATGTGTTTGTATATGGCGATTATGCCGATTTTGGGCGGCTCACAGAGGGCTTGGAATCCTTGCATATCGCGCCCAGCAAGGCGTCCTTGCAACGCATTCCCAACCAGCCCGCGACCTACACCGCCGAGCAGCTCGAAGACATCGAAAAACTGCTCGACAAAATCGAGGATGATGATGATGTGCAGGCTGTGTATAGCAATATCGCATAGAATCGCGCGGGAGGCATTATATGTGGCTTGATGAGCAGCATCGGGGGCTTGTGATTTGGATTGCGGGGCTTGCAGGCAGCGGCAAGAGTACGATTGGCAGAATCTTGGTTGAGCGCATTCGCGAAGAGGGCGTGCCTGTGGTGTATCTCGATGGTGATGAGTTCCGCGATTTGCTCGGGCATTATAGCTATGACAAAGCGGGACGAATCGATGTCGCCCTAAAGCGCATTGAGTTTGCGCATTTTTTGAGTATGCAAGGAATCGTTACAGTCGTTACGACTATCTCGCTTTTTGATGAAGTCTTTTGCGCACTCAAGCAAAAAATCCCTCATCTCTTTACGGTCTTTCTCGATGTTTCCTTAGAGACGCTCTGCTCCCGAGACCAAAAGCAGCTCTATTCGCGTGCTTTGCAAAAGCAGCTCTCCAATGTGGTTGGTGTTGATATTGTGCCCGATTCACCAAACTTTGATTGCACAATTTGTAACGATGAAGGCGATGTGCGCGAAAATGCCTTGCGTATTTTTGCGCACATCGCCGAAAGGAAACAATGAACAATCTCTGGACACAAGGCTATTTTACCGATTTGGAATATGTTGATGGCTATATTGCCGAGATGAGCCCAATGTTGCTTAATCTCAACCTTGCTCTTGCCGGAATCCATTGTGGCAACGCGCATGCCGTAGCGCCTTTGCGCGATTTATGCTATCTTGAGCTTGGCTTTGGGCGCGGCACAAGTCTCAATATCCACGCTGCAGGCAATAATGGCAGTTTCTATGGCAACGACTTCAACCCCGACCATACACTCGGAGCAAAGGTTTTTGCCAAAGCGAGCGGTGCGGATTTGTATCTGTCCGATTTGAGCTTTGCGGATTTTATCCATGAGCTTGAGAGACGTGGCGCGAGTTTTAATATCATCGTATTGCATGGTGTTTGGAGTTGGGTGAGTGTTACGAATCAACGCATGATTCTTGACATCATCCATCGCTTTTTGCGTGTGGGTGGAATCGTCTATGTGAGCTATAATACATTCCCCGGTTGGGCAGGCAAGCACCAATTACGCGAGCTTTTGTTCTACTACTACCAAAATGCAAGCGGCAGTGCCGAACGCAAAATTGTTGCAGCTGTGATGTTTTTAGAAGAGTTATTGCGCAAGAATCCGAGCTATTGCACTCAAGAATCGCTTGTTTTTCTCGAGGAGCTCAAGACCAAAGATATCGCTTACATCGCGCATGAATACCTCAACCGTGATTGGAATTGTTGCTATTTCCACCAAATGGCGCGCGATATGGCAGAAATCAAATGCGATTTTGTATGCAGTGGGCGGATTCTTGACCATCTTGATGTTGATATGATGCCGCTCAATCTCGATTCGATGTGGCATATCGAAGATTCGATTTTTCGCGAGCAGCTGCGCGATTATTGTGTCAATCGGCAGTTTCGCCTTGATTTGTTTGTGCGCGGCAAGCGCAAGATGAGTCTTCAAGAAGGAATCTATAAGCTTAGTAATAGTTCTTTTGTGCTCACCAAGACACCAAAGAGCTTCAAACACACGCCAAGCAAAACCGTGAATATTTTTGATGTTTTTATCAAGAATATTCTTGAGTTTTTACGTTCCGATTCGTTTCGCCCTAAAAATGGGCATGAGATTATGGAAAATTGTCAAATATCGTTTCGTGATTTTATCACCTGCCTCACGGTGATTATCCACCAAAACCTCGCAATGCCTTGTTACCCACCGACAGAATCGCAAAAACGGCGCACCCAAGCATTCAATGCGTTTTTGTTCGACCAACAAACGCGCGCTCGTTCGAGTATCTATGCCGCTTCTCCACTTACAGGGAGTGGTGTCGTTGTGAGCGAATCCGAGCAGGTTTTTATCATCGCGATGTTGCAAGGGCGCGAGAGTTTTGGCGAGATTCTGAACTTCGCCCACCCCATCTTCGCGCTCCAAGAACGTTTTGTTGTCTATGATGACAAAAAGGCGACTAGCGAAGAGGAGAATCTGCAATATCTGCAGCAGAGTTTGCGTGAGTTTTTGGACGAAAAGCAATATTTGTTTCGGGCGTTGGAGGTGTTTTGAAGTCTAATGTTTTATAATTCAAACGAAGGTGTGATTTTAAATACAATTGCATAAGGAGCGCTAGATGTGTAGCGAGCAAAAAGAGAATAGGATAAATATCGATAAGGGTTCGGGAAATTGTTGAGCGAGTTGCAAATGATTTTAAGGAAAATGAAAAAACTATCCTCAGAGAATATGATATACAATGGTGTATTTGCCATTATTTGCAGCAGGATAGAGATATAAAATAAGTGTTGGGATCCATGTGATGAATATGTGATTCATGTAGACATAGCTTGGGATAGACTGAAAGACAATAAAGACTTTAGTATATAGTTGCTCAATCACTTAAAGATAAAATAAAAAAAACTTGCTTTCCAGATATTTCACTAATTCAAAAGTCAATAGAAAAAAGATATAAAAGGTATATTGCAAGAAGAGGATTATTGTGTATTATTTGGAAATTTAAAATGAAATTAATATATGGAAGGCATTTTGGTTTTAGCCACTCTTTAAGCTCTTCTATGCTACAAT
>CAMWUR010000044.1 GCA_947177485.1 uncultured Helicobacter sp. | reverse complement strand
AGCTTCGCCCTTATCCCCCTAACACCCCCAAACCCCTGCATGCTTTTATAATGTGTGCTGTGGTTGGGAGAATGGAATCTTACTAGAAAATTTGCCTTTGTCATTGTGAGTAAGTGCAAAAGGCAAAGGCTTTTGCAATTCCAAAATGTGTACGCTATAATCACCAAAAACAGGAAACCTATGCTTGCTCAAAATCTCCAAGACATCATCGCGCGGATTGAAAAAGCACGAATCGCCTATTCACGTCACCAAATTGTGCGCATTGTTGCCGTGAGCAAAACACAAAATACCGATGCGATTCGCGCGCTCTATGCCGCCGGGCAGCGGGCGTTTGGCGAAAACAGAGTGCAAGATTTGCGCGACAAAGACACAGCGCTTGCTTCGCTTCCAATCGAGTGGCACTTTATCGGCACACTCCAAACCAACAAGATTAACGCCCTGTTGGCGATTCGCCCGAGCCTTTTGCACAGCCTGCATAGCCTCGAGCTCGCACACGCGCTGCAAAAGCGGCTCGCCGAGCAGGGGCAGAATCTCAAAGCATTGTTACAAATCAATGCTGCGCGCGAGGATTCCAAACATGGTGTTGTGCCTGAAAGCGCGAGCGAAACCTACCACACAATCCGCGAAACCTGCCCCAACATCACGCTTTGTGGGCTCATGACAATCGGTGCTCACACAGACGAGCAGCGCAAGATTCAACAAAGCTTTGAAATCACAAAAAACATCTATGACAGCCTGCCTGACGCAAGTATTTTGAGCATGGGCATGAGTGATGATTTCGAGCTTGCCATCGCATGCGGGAGCAATATGGTACGCATCGGCAGCCTACTTTTTGCTAAGGGGCGATTTTTGTGAGTATGCTGCTTCGCCTGCGCGATTTTGGGCTACAATATGGCACGTTTTGCCTCGAGCCCTTGAGTTTTGTGCTTGCACAAAAAGAGCGGCTTGCAATCGTGGGCGAAAGCGGCAGCGGCAAGTCATTGCTCGCCTTGAGCTTGCTCGGACTTTCGCGCGCACGCGTACAAGGCAGTGCCGAGTTTTGGCACAACAAAACAACTTACAATCTCACAACACTCAATCAAAAGCAATGGTGCAACCTGCGCGGCAGCGCGATTGGCTATATCCCCCAAGAGCCGCTCACAGCGCTTAACCCCTTGCATTCCATCAAAACACAGATTCTCGAATCCTTGAGCCTGCATGCGCGCTTTCAAACGCGCAAAGAACAGGAATCGCGCTATGACGAGCTGCTCGAAAAAGTCGGGCTGCAATCGCTCAAAAACCGCGAAAAAGTTTATCCCTACGAGTTAAGCGGCGGCGAGAGGCAGCGCGTGTTGATTGCGATTGCGATTGCAAACAACCCAGCATTGCTGATTGCTGATGAGCCCACGACAGCACTTGACGCGAGCCTGCAACAGCAGATTCTCTGCTTGCTTGGCACGCTTGTCTCTGAATGCGGCAGCGCATTTGTGCTAATTAGCCACAATCTGCCGCTTGTGCGCAAGCATTGCGACAATGTGCTTGTGCTGCAAAAGGGGCAGCTGCGCGATTATGCAACCACGCAAACACTCTTTGCAAAGGATTTGCCAAAAAGTGCATACAGCACCGAGCTGCTTTCAGCAAGTTTGCCCAAAAAGCCGCCCGCACCGCAAAATGCCAAACCGATTCTGCAAACGCGCGACCTTAGCGTGTGCTATCCGCTTGCGCGCAATTTTTGGGGCAAGACGCGCGAGATTCGCGTTGCACTCGCCCCTTTGTCGTTCACACTCTACCACAAACACAATCTTGGAATCATCGGCGAAAGCGGCAGCGGCAAGAGTTCGCTAGGCTTTGCGCTCATGGGGCTTGTTGACAAAGAAGGCGATATTTGTATGCAAGAAAATGGGCAATTTCGCGCGGCAAACATGCGCACACTTGCCTATCGCGCGTTCATTCAAATGTTGTTTCAAGACCCTTTTGGCGCACTCAATCCGCGCCTTCATGTGTTTGACATCATCGCCGAACCCTTGCGGATTCATCAACTTGGCGAGGTTGTGCAAAAAACCAAACGTGCAATGGAGCAAGTGGCGCTACCCACACATTATGCAACGCGTTATCCCAACGAGCTAAGCGGCGGCGAGAGGCAGCGCGTTGCGCTCGCGCGCGCGCTTGTGTTGCAACCGCGAATCCTCATTCTCGATGAGCCAACAAGCGCACTCGACCATTCCCTGCGCACATCGATTATGCAGCTGCTACATGACATCGCAAAAGAATGCGATATGACGTATCTTTGCATTAGCCATGAGCTGGACATCGTCCAATCACTCTGCGAAAACGTGCTTGTGTTGCACAATGGCAAAGTGATTGAAGAGGGCGTATGCACAGAGGTTTTCAAAAACCCCAAACAAAGCTATACGCGTTCGCTCCTAGAATCGACTATTTCCGTGTAGGTGGCGCAACGGGACAAACGGTGATACACTCTGATGTGTAAATCGTTGTGTTGGTTGCCGAAGGATTGGGCGGAAGCGCGCCCTCTTTCTGCCCACTTTGGGTGTTCATGTTTTGAGAACTCATATTTTGGGTACTCTGTGCATTTTGCACCGGTTGCTGCTGCACTTGGGCAATCTGCTCTTGTTGCGGTGGTGGCGGAGGCGGTGAATAGGGTGCTGTAACAGGCTGTCGGTATGTCAAGGATTCATGGTGTGTTAGAATCGTGGGATTTGCCTGAAAATAGCCCAAAGTCGGCGTCTGCTGCACATAATAACGCGGCGGGTGATAGAGGCTTGGCGGGTTTGCAAAGGCTAAACACAAAAGCGCAAAGCAAGAAAAAGAGATTCGTTTCATTATCTCCTCCTTGAGATAGACTCGATGAATCATTATAGCATTTTTAGCATAAGGAATAAACCATGAAAGCCGCATTTTTAGACCGAGACGGAATCATCAATCGTGATAAAGGATATGTACATCTGCCGCGAGATTTTGAATGGAATAACGGAATCTTCGCCTTGCTGCATGATTTGCATCGGCAAGACTTTATGCTTTTGCTCATCACCAATCAATCAGGAATCGGACGTGGATTCTATGATTTTCACACATTTTGCAAACTCTGTTTATTCATGCAACAAACATTGCAAGAGAAGTTAGGATTTTGTTTCGACAAAATCTATTTCTGCCCCCACACACCAGAGTTTGGCTGCGAATGCCGCAAGCCCAAAGCGGGCATGATAGAACGTGCTTGTGTCGATTTCCCACAACTCTGCTTGCATGATTCCATCCTCATTGGCGACAGCTATACCGACATTCTCGCGGGGCGCGCGGCAGGTGTTGGACGCAAGTTCTTGCTCGGTAGCGCGCAAGGCTCGCTATGGGAGAATGAACACACAATTCCAAGCCTTGATTCGATTCTTTCCATGTTATAATTCCGTATCAAATGCCGATTATACAGCGGGGAAGGAACCCCGCTATATGGACTAGGAGGTCATGATGGCTATGCCAGAATCATCGAATCAGTATGTTTTTAGGTCGGAGTATCGCCGCATCAAAACAAAAGATAGCAGAGAAGTCAAAGATTGGCTACAAGGGCTTGGTGCTGCCTTTTCCTTGTGCATGTTTTCGATTCTGTTCTGCACTGTGATTATGATGCGTTTCCCTTAGAAACACGACATGACATGTCGCCCCATAATTTGGGGCACATGCGATGAGAACATAGAAAAATATGCTAGAATGATAAAAATATAGAGTTTCTTAGAAAGTAGCATATTATGGATTGTAACGACTTGCTGTTTGTCTCTGTCAAATCCCCTTTTGCGTCTCTGCAAAACACAACGATTCTCGCGCCAGAAGAGCTCGAAATGCGTTCATACGATGACGAACCCTTTATTGTATCCAATGTCCCCACAGAGCATGCCTATCTCGTTGCAAGCGAAATCAATTGGCTTCTTGCAAGCCGCGAAAACCCCGCGCAATGCGCCAAAGAAGTCGAGCTTCTCTACCAATCGCGTATGCTGCAAGCAGAAAACTTGCAAGCAGAAAAAACATGCCATGTCGCAAACAGCCTGTTTGTTTTGGGCTCGGGCAAAAGCGCTGAAGATTTTTGCCTTTTGGCAAACCAAAATGGCTTTGAAGCCGTTTTGCTTGCGCCAAGTGATGTCGTGTCTATCGGTGGGCATTTGGGCGCGTTTTCTGCACATTTTGGCAATGGCGAACCACGTGTCTATGCGCAGGGTGTGTTGTTTGTCGATATTCCCGCATTGCAACTCTATCGTGGGATTGAAAGTGCAGGCGATTTTGACGATGCGCATGCATTGCTTTCGGCACTCCATGCGCGGGTTGGTGAATATGTTTATCATGAGATTTTGCATTTTGATTCAACCTATTGCCAATATGAAAATCGCCGCGAAAAATGTTGCGCTGCATGCGCAGATGCTTGCCCAACCTTTGGAATCTACGCCGATGATTCGAGCAAACAGCTCCATTTTTCAGCAATCGATTGCACCAAATGTGGTGCGTGTGTGGCACTTTGTCCCACAGGAGCCATTACATTTAAAGAATCTCCAACCGAACTTTTTTTGCGCCGCGTGCGCTTGTTTGCTGATTATCAGATTCTGCTGATTGACGCACCAACCCTCGCGAACTTGCCGCCACAGCCCCCTGCTCTCCCGCCCTCTGTGCTGCCACTTGTTGTGCCTGAACTCAATGCGTTTAATCCGCTTTTGCTGCTTAGTTGTGTGCAAGAAAATGGCGCGAACGTGGCGCTCTATAAACCAAATGCAAGCCCCACTTTACAAAGCGCTATTCGAATCACGAACGCGATTGTCGCACGAGGCTATCACGATTCAATGGGTATTTTGCTCATGCAAAATCTTGCAGATTGGGAACAGCTCGATTCAATTACGACAATACCTGACGCAAAATATTTCTATACTCCACGTGCAAATGAGCATGTGCGCAAAAGCTTTGCCGAGCGCCTGCGCTTTGTCGTCAAAGACCGCGATTTGGGCGTTTTGCCGTTCGAACCAACGTTGCGCTATGGGCAAGTCAAGCTCAAAGACGGCTGTACATTGTGCCTAAGCTGTGTTGGGGCATGCAATGTCGGCGCGCTGATTGCCAATGAACAACACTTCACGCTTTCATTCAATCCTTCGCTTTGCACAACCTGTGGCTATTGTGTCTCGTCTTGCCCCGAAAATGTCATGCACATCGAAGAAAGCGGAATCGCGCTCAACGCGCAATGGTTTGTGCCCCATGTGCTCGCCAAAGATTCGCCATTTTGTTGTGTGGAATGTGGCAAGCCATTTGCCACCACGCGCTCTGTGCAAAAGGTTCGCGATATGCTCGCTGCAAATTTCGCAAGCGATTCGCGTAAATTGCGCTCGCTCGAATGCTGCCCCGATTGCAAGGTCAAAGTCATGTTGAACGCAACGACTGGAGAAAGCCATGTTGAGCGAATCTGAACAAACCAACCTCATCCATGCACGCATGCTCTATTATGACTTTTTCAATGGATTCTTAGTCTTTGAAATGCTCGATGAACGCGCCGAGCTTGCTCAAAAACAAATAGAGATTCTCTTAAATGAGCCCTTAAATGACACAGCAAAAAATGCCATGTTGCTCTTGCAAAATGAGCTCAAAACGCATGGCATGGCAAACTTCAAAGATGAATTCTCGCGCCTTTTTGCTCTCCCATTTGGTGCAAAACAAGTTGGAATCCATCTCTCGCATTTCTATCATCATTGCATTGGTGGAGAATCATTGCTCCGAATGCGCCAACTCGTCAAACAAAGCGATGTACGTGTGCAAAGCGAAAACTTTAAAGAAACAGAAGAACATTTAGGATTTATATGCGGCTTTATGCGCCATCTGCTCGAAATAGGCAACGCACAGCTTGCAAAAGATGTCTTTGCTTTGAGTAAAGATGCGTTTCTAGGTTTCATTGCGGAAATAGAGGCGCGCGAGGACGCAAAATTGTATGTCGCAATTGCGCAGATTCTACAATCATTTATCCAATTTGAAGGAGAATATGATGCGCTAACCTCATAAAAACCTCTCGTGATTCCACAAAGATTCTTGATGTCGAGAATCTTTGTGGGATTACCCCAAATCTCAAAATAAGGAGTTGATATGGAAAAAGACAGACGTAAATTCCTCAAAAACGTCACAAAAACTTCCATTGCAGTTGCGGGCGCGGGCATTGTGCTTGCAGGCTGTGGCAAAAAAGGGAGCAGCGAGAATCTCGTACGTGGTAAATCGCCTAAAAAAGAGATTCTCTATCAAAAAACACCGCAATGGGATTTATACTATTCTGTTGCTAAATAAAGGAAAGGAGACACAATGAACGAGAACATTAGAAGACGCAACAACCGACGTGCGTTTTTGAAAATGACCGCTCTTGGTGGATTGGCAGGTGCAAGCGTTGCTTTTGGCGATACTGACAAAACAATGCGCCCAGCAACCAATCAAGAGCTCAAAGAAAGGTATCCACAAAGCAAAAAAATCAAAACGATTTGTACGCATTGCTCTGTGGGTTGTGGAATCGTAGCCGAAGTTGTCGATGGCGTTTGGGTACGACAAGAAGTGGCGCAAGACCATCCGATTTCGCAAGGCGGGCATTGCTGCAAGGGCGCAGACCTGATTGACAGAGCACGTAGCGAAACACGGTTGCGCTATCCTCTCGAAAAACGTGGCGGCAAATGGACGCGTGTCAAATATGACGAGGCGATGGATAAAATCGCTGCACAGATTCAGCAGATTCGCGAAGAAAGCGGACCTGATGCGGTGATGTTTCTAGGAAGTGCGAAATGTTCTAATGAGCAAAGCTACTACATTAGAAAATTTGCAGCGTTTTTTGGAACCAACAATATCGACCATTGCGCGCGCGTTTGACACTCTCCAACAGTTGCCGGTGTGGCAAATACATTTGGATATGGTGGAATGACGAACCATTTAGGCGATATGCAATTCTCTAAATATATTTTAGTCATTGGTGCAAACCCAGCCGTCAATCACCCTGTTTCAATGGTGCATATTTTGCGTGCAAAAGAAAAAGGCGCAAAACTCGTGTGTATTGACCCACGATTCACAAAAACAGCAGCGAAATGTGATGAGTTTCACAGAATCCGCAGCGGGACAGACATCGCCTTTGCGTATGGATTGCTCAACCATATCATTGCAAAAAAACTCTATGATGAGCAATATCTCAAAGACAGAGTCGATGGCTATGAAATGGTGATGGAAGAAGCGAAAAAATTCCCACCCGAAGTGGCAGCCGATGTGTGCGGAATCCCCGCCGATGCAATTCGCCATATCGCCGAAGAAATGGCGGCAGCAAAACCCGCAAGCTTGATTTGGAATCAAGGTTTGACACAGCACACTGTGGGAACAAGCAATACACGTATTATGCCGATTCTCCAAATGTTCTTGGGCAATATTGGCAAAAACGGCGGCGGCGTGAATATCTTGCGCGGGCATGACAATGTGCAAGGCGCGTCCGACATGAACAACCTCGCCGATTCCTTGCCCGGTTATTATGGGCTTGGCGAACCCGCATGGCGGCATTTCTGCAAGCATTGGAACGTGGATTATGATTGGATGCTCTCACGTTTTAAAAACAAAGAAATGATGGGCAAAACAGGCTTTGCACATTCAACTTGGAAGTTTGGCGTGCTCGATGATGCAAATATGGAAAACAATGCAGGCACTAAATTACGTGCTTTGATTGTCATTGGTTCAGGCATGACAACTGTATCTTTGCTCGATTTGCAGCGCAAGGCAATGGATCAACTTGATTTGGTTGTGTTTGTCGACCCCTATGTTAACGATTTGGCAATCTATGGCGATAGAACCGACAATCTGTTCTGCTTGCCTGCTGCCTCGCAAATGGAAACAGCCGGCAGCGTTGCAGCGACAAACCGCAGCTATCAATGGCGCTCTAAAGTCATGGAGCCCCTGTTTGAATGCCGCCCTGATGAAGAGTTTTTGTTTGGGCTCGCGGAGAGATTGGGATTCCTCGAAGAATACCAAAGACGACTCTATGACATCGCTAAAAGCAAGGGCAGAGACAAGTTTATTTGGCCAGATGACGCGACTACCGAGCTCACCCAAAGTATCCGCAGCATTGGTTTGCAGGGAATGAGCCCCGAGCGTCTGAAAGCACATCAAGAGAATTGGCATATGTTCGATAAGGTTACACTTGAGGGCACAGGTCCATTCAAGGGTGATTATTATGGCTTGCCGTGGCCTTGTTGGAGCGACAAGCACCCGGGAACTCCTGTGATGTATAACGATACGATTCCGGTGATGCGTGGTGGTATGGGATTCCGTGTGAATTGGGGCGTTACGAATCCTAGCGGGCAGAGTATGCTCACGCCGCGTTCACTACCGGGCGCGCAATACGAAGGCGGGCATGCCCCCGTTACAGCTGCAAACGCCGAATCGCTTGGAATCAAACTCACCGAAGCAGAAAAAGAAGCAGTTGCGGGCAGCACATTTGCGCTTGGAATCGGCAACAATATCTTGGTCGAAAAGGCACTCGAACACGGGCTTTGCCCTTATGGCAACGGCAAGGCAAGGGCGAATGTATGGAATTGGTATGATAAGGTTCCATTACATCGCGAGCCATTGCACTCTGTGCGAGGGGATTTGGTCGATAAATATCCCAACTTCCCGGATAAGCCCAATCATTTCAGGGCAAACATCAAATACCGCTCGCGTCAAAAAGAATTGGGCGAGAACAAAAACTGGGTTGATGAATTCCCTGTCAATATGCTCACAGGACGGCTT
This sequence comes from uncultured Helicobacter sp., assembly GCA_947177485.1. Lineage (GTDB taxonomy): Bacteria > Campylobacterota > Campylobacteria > Campylobacterales > Helicobacteraceae > NHYN01. Next base: position 9,471 of record CAMWUR010000044.1, on the reverse strand, counting down.
GTGGCGCACATGGGAACAGGCGCAGAAACACGAAGCGCAAAATATCTTGCCGAAGTTGAAGGCGAAATGTTTATGGAGATTCACCCCGATAAAGCCGCCGAGCTCAATATCAAAAATGGCGATATGGTCTGGGTGTACGGCACAATGGATACGAGGATACTAGTCCCTGCAAAGCTTTCTTTGCGTGTGGATTACAACAGCATCTGGTTGCCGCAAAACTTCTCGGGAATGGACCAAGGTAAATCAAGGCTTGATAACTATCCCGAAGGCACGAAGCCCTATGCGATTGGGGAATCGGCTTGTATGATTGCAAGTTATGGGTTTGATTACAACTCTGCTTGCCCCGAGACGAAATGCGGTTTGTGCCGCATTGAAAAAGCCTAAGGAGTGAGAGATGAGCACTGCAATTCCAAGCAATCTTGAGAATCACTCAAGAATCAAATTTTACTGCGATACAAATCGCTGTATCGAATGCCACGGGTGCGATGTCGCTTGTAAAGAAGCGCATCACCTGCCTGTGGGCGTCAATCGCCGCCGCGTGGTGATGCTCAACGAAGGCGTTGTTGGCAAAGAAACCGCCGTGTCTATCGCATGTATGCACTGCGCCGATGCGCCTTGCGCACAGGTTTGCCCTGTGGATTGTTTCTATATCCGCGCCGATGGAATCGTGCTGCACGACAAAAAAACATGCATTGGCTGTGGATATTGCCTCTATGCATGCCCATTTGGCGCGCCGCAATTCCCCAAAAACGGCGTATTTGGCTCGCGCGGGGCGATGGACAAATGCACATTCTGTGCAGGAGGTCCCGAAGAGACGAATAGCGAAGAAGAATATCACCTCTATGGGCAAAATCGAATCGCCGAAGGCAAAGTGCCGATGTGCGCAAGTATGTGCAGCACAAAAGCCCTGCTTGCAGGCAGCAGCGAAGAAGTCAGCAACATCATCACGCACCGCGCTCAAACACGTGGCGACAACATTCCAAATGCTGTGCCTAATGTCTGGAAAACGGCGTATGGTGATTAAGGAGGATTCTATGAGAAATTTTGCAAAATTCTTTAGAATCTTCACGTTGATGCTTGCTGTGGTGAGCATGCATATTGCCTTTGCAGCAGACCCAAGCGTTCCCAATAAAGACGGCAAACAATATGCCGAGCTCATTGAGGGCAATAACGCGTTGATTGCGCCCGAACAGCGGGCAAACCCGCTGCTTTATGGCGGTCCAGAAGTCGCAGCAATTAAGACATGGGGCATTGGCTCGCCCAACTCAAAGGGGCTTGGTGAAATCTTCACACTCGTGCAAGGGCATTATTTTGCGCTTTTCTTTGCAGCGGTTCTCATCGGTGTTCCGCTCGCTTTCTTGGGACATTTCATGCTCATCGGGCAGCGCAAATTTAAACATGGCAAGAGTATTCAAGTCTTTAGTGGCTACAACATCTTTGTGCATTGGTGTGCCGCTGTGCCATTTGTGGTACTCTGCTGCACGGGGCTTGTCATGATGTTTGGCGACAAGCTTGGTGGGGGAGCATTCGTGCGGTTTGCACGCGATTTACACGGAATTGCGACATGCGTCTTCGCACCCTTTGGCGTGCTCATGTTTTTGATGTGGCTCAAAGATTCCTTGCCTAGAAGTTATGACATCAAATGGTTTATGATTATGGGCGGCTATTTGAGTCAAGAGAATCGCCCGATTCCTGCTGGCAAGTTCAATGCAGGGCAGAAGATGTGGTTTTGGGTTGCGACAATCGGTGGCGCTGTCATGGTCATCACGGGCGCGGTGATGTTTTTCCAATCTGCCGCAATCGACACATTGCGCTTCATGGCGCTCGCACATAGCTTTGTGGGAATCCTCATTATTGCGCTTTTGATTACCCACATCTATATGGCAGTCTTTGCAATCGAAGGAGCTTTGCAATCGATTCTAAACGGCAAAATGGGTGAAGAAGAAATCGCTATTTTGCATAGTTATTATTATGCAGAACTCAAGAAACAAGGCATTGCTTGAAAGAATTTTTGCACACATTGCCCATTGAGCAAGTACAAGATGGGCAATCCACAATCACAAATGATTGCGTGATTGTGGAGCAAAAGATTGCCTTTTTTCTCAATCGCTCATTGCTACTCTCGGTGATGAGCCTGCCACAGCACCAAGACGCGCATTTGCTGGGCTTTTTGGTGTCCGAAGGCGTTGTAACAAGCCCCAAAGAGGTGCACAATCTGTGCGTCTCTGCCGATGGCTTGCAAGTCTTTGCAAACGCAAATATCGACAAAGACGCATTGCAAAGGCTTTTTGCCGACAAAACGCTCACATCAGGCTGCTGTGTGGGCGTAAGTGGCAATATGGACAACAATGCTGCTGTGTTCAAACGTTTCCTCGACACACCGCTTGTCGTTCCGCTCGACTTTCTCGCACAACAGCTCGCATTCTTTGAAACCCCCACACCCTTGTTTGAAAAAACGGGCTGTGTGCATAAAGCCATGCTCGTCTGCAATCAAGGCACATTGCTTTGTGAAGACATCGGGCGACACAATGCAATCGACAAAGTCATGGGGCGCGCCTATTTGTTGGGCTACAACACAACCGATTCGGTGCTATTTGTGAGCGGGCGGCTCTCGCTCGAAATGGTTACAAAGGCGCTCATGCACAGAATCTGTGTTGTGGTTAGCAAGGCTGCCGCGACTTTTCAGGCAATCCGCGCAGCGCAAGAAGTCGGAATCACACTCATTGGCTTTGCGCGAGGCAAAAAGTTTAATATTTACACACATTCGGGTAGAATTGCGGGCTTGAATGCGCAGACATAGCAAGACAATTTTGCGTCTGTGCATGATTGAATCGCACCTCCAAATATTTTGACGTCATTGCAAGGCTTTAGCTGAAGCAATCAAACGTCATGGAATGCACGGAAGCTAGAATCGTTTGTGATTTTGACATATATTTTCGGAGATGCGACTTTAGTCGCATAATGTGTGCGATTGAAATCGCACCTCCAATATTTTGACGTCATGATGAAGGACATTCATGAAAAAAGTTTTAACGTTTGGACGCTATTTCAAGCAGGCTGTGGGTGAAAAAGTGCGCAAGATTCCATTGAGCGTCCCCGGCTTCACCTGCCCCAATATTGACGGCACGCTCGCGCATGGAGGCTGCATTTTTTGCAAAAATGAAAGTTTCTCGCCTGCACTCCAAAACAACGCAACGCCCAAACAAAGTTTCAAACTCAACCCCAAAACGGCACACAACCCGATTCTGCCACTCCAACTCGAAGCGCTCAAGAAACAATTTGAATCCCAAAAACAATTCCATTATGACAAATTCCACATGCGCAAATTTTTGGGCTATTTCCAATCTTTCACCAATACCTATGCCCCACTTCCCACGCTCAAAGTTCTCTATGACGAAATTTTGCAACGCAAAGATGTCGTTGGAATCTCGATTGGAACGCGTTTTGATAGCATCACGCTCGAGATTCTCGATTATCTCGCGCAATGGGTCAAAAAAGGCAAAATTATCTGGGTGGAATACGGCGTGCAGTCGATTCACACACAAACACTCAATCTTATCAATCGTGGGCATGACAATAGTCAGCTGCAATATTGGGTGCAAGAAGCGCGCGCGCGGGGGATTGCGATTTGCATTCACCTCATCTATGGCTTGCCCAAAGAAACCGACACAATGATGATTCAAAGCCTTGAAGAGGTGCTACGAATCGGGCTTGATGGACTCAAGATTCATCCACTCTATGTTATGGAACACACCGCGCTTGCCGCGATGTATCGCGCGGGCGAGTATGAACCTATCACGCTCGAACGTTATGGTGATTTGATTGTGCAAAGTCTGCTGCGCATCCCCAATGATGTTGTGCTACACAGAATCTCGGCAGGCGTTCATAGCGGCGATTTGCTTGCGCCCAAATGGTGCTTGGACAAAAACATTCAAATGCGCTATCTCCGCGAATGTTTGCGCAAAGCAGGAATCGAATATTGAACGCGAACTACCGCCCGATTACAAGCGCCGATTCAAGCACGACACTCTACAACACACAATATGACGAAAGCTACCATGCAACAAATGAAGGGGCGCTCACAGAATCGCTTTGCAAACATGTGTATCCTTCGATAGCCTTGTGCAACCTTTTAGAACGTCCTGTTGTGCGGATTCTCGACCTCTGTTTCGGACTTGGGTACAATACGTTGTGTTCGTTGTGGGCATACCAAAACTTCGCTGGGCGGCTCGAGATTTATAGCCCCGAAAATGATATTGCATTGTTGCAACAATACGAAATATTGCATTATCCAGAGGCTCTGCACCCATTTTTGCCACTTTTGCACTCGCTTTGTCGCGATAGATTCTACAAATCGCACACTCTCATAATCGAACTCCACATCGGCGATGCGCACGACTATCTGCGCAATCTCATCGCGCGTAATCTCTGTGTTGATGTGATTTATCAAGACCCGTTTAGCCCGCCAAAAAACCCCGAGCTATGGAATCTCGCGCATTTTCAGGCACTCTTTGGGCTGCTTGCGCCAAATGGAATCCTCACAACCTATTCCCAATCTTCGCGAGCACTCTATACGGCACATTGCAGCGGATTCTTGACATATCACTGCGCCAACGCACATGGACGCGATTTTAGCATTTGCAGCAAAAAAGCCTTGCAATCAAGCGCTCCATTTTGTCTCAAAGAAATCGATTGGGCACACAAACTTCGGTGTAATCCCGCGCTCATTCCATTTTGAGCTTTCAAAAGTTTTAGGATATAATCACAAAAAGGAAATCAATGGAACAAGAGTCAATGGATTTGTTCTTGGGCAAAGAACGTAACGCATTTGCACCCTTAATTCATGAGCTCGAAACAATTCTGCAAGACGAAGTCAAAAATCGTCTCATCAGCGAGCGCCATTATCAACAACTTTTTCATAGTGCAAATGACGCGATTTTTTTGCTTTCGGCAAAAAATTTCACGATTCTACGCGCCAATTTAAGCGCGCATACGTTGCTTGGAATCGACGTTATGAATCAACTCGATTTTCTCCAATTTTTGCAAAAAGAGGACCAAGAAACTTTCCGCGCACACTTGCATGCGCTGTGTTTGCAAGATGTCCAAAACTTCACATTCTCATGTTCGATTCACTCACAGAAACAGCCATTGATTCCTGTCGAAATTTCGGCACATCTCTTCAAGTTTAGCGAAGAACGAAATATCTATCTCTCCATTCGCGATATTAGCATGCAAGTTACATTACAAAAAGAACGCGATTATAGCCGTGCGCTGCTGCAACAACAAAGCAAAATGGCAAGCATGGGCGAGATGGTCGCGATGATTGCACATCAATGGCGACAACCGCTGAATGTGCTCATGCTCGAAGCAAGCAATTTGCGCGAACTCTACCGCGAAAATTGCTTGCATGAAGATGAGTTTGAGCAATACATCGACAGCTTTCAGAAACAGCTCGAATTTATGAACCAAACCATTAGTGATTTTCAAAAATTCTTTTCGCTTTCAAAAAAAAAGGAATCTTTCAACTTACGTGCGCTCATAGAAAGCGTTTGCAAGCTTGTCGAGCCCTTTTTTGTGTTGCGCAGCAATATCCAAGTGCGAATCACAGAAGAACAAAATGACCAACAAAACTCTCTTTTTGGCTATGCCAACGAGCTCAAACAAGTCTTTCTTGTGCTCATTCAAAACGCGCGCGATGCGATTATGCAAAAGGGTGAGCATTTTGCGGGTGAAATTTTAATTCATATTAAACAATGCGATTCTAAATGGCATATTAACGTAGAAGACAATGGTGGAGGAATCCCGCCAAACGCACTGCCGCACATCTTTGAGCCCTATTTCACAACCAAGGGCGAACGCGGCACGGGAATCGGGCTGACCATAGCACATATGATTATCGAGCAGAGTTTTTGTGGTCGCCTCTCTGTGCGCAATGGCTCACGTGGTGCATGTTTTGAGTTGATTTTGCAAGGAGTCGAAGAATGAATGGCTTTCATGTGCCAACGCCCGAAACTTTTATCGTTTCCGACCCACATTTTGGGCATAATAAAATTTTTCTAAAAGAACCTAATCGCCTGCTTGGTGAAGAGAAGCCCAAACAAGCATTCAAAAAACTTTGCAAGAATTGGAATACCCTTGTGAGCAAGAAAGATAACGTGCTTTGTCTTGGCGATATGTTCGGCGTTTCTGGTTTGCGCTATATCGACAAACTCAAAGGCAAGAAATCGCTGATTCTGGGCAACCATGACATCAAGCCGCATAATAAAGAATTGCTATATAGCAGTGATTTTGCGATTTTGCACGGAATCGCATTGCAGATTCCAAACGGCGAAGAGATAACGATTGAGGCAACAAAACGGCACAATACATTAAGCGGCTATGAGCAAGAATGCTTGAGCGTGCTTGTCTGTGATGTTTTGGATTTGCGTGTGATGTTTTGCCACTATCCATTGTTCGAGCGCCACCCAAGCGATGAACGATTCTTTGCACTCTTTGCCTTGCTCGAATGGCTGTTTGAGCAATGCCGTTGTGATGTCGTGATTCATGGGCATATCCACAGCCATAATGCAAGCGATTCGCGTTGCATTAATGCATGTGTTGATGTAACAAACTATGCGCCAATCCGACTCGCAACGCTTTTAGAACGTACACAGAAAGGGAAACGATGAGTTCTCGGAAAATTGCTATTTTTGAGTTTGAAAACGAGAGTTTGCAGCGCTCGCGCGAAACGTCGTTTTTGATTGAATGCTTGCATTCCAAAGGTTGGGAAGCCGAAGTGATTGTTTTTGCAGTCTCGCAAAAAGAAGAAATCTTTGAGAATGTATTGCGCGATTGTGTCGCCTACATTTCACGTATCAAACTCCAAAAACTAAGCCGTCTCTCAAAAGAAAGCTATCTTGAGCTATTGCGTGAGCTCGAAAAGGGGGGCATTCTCGGATTCCCCACAGCAGATGCCATCATGTCTTTTGAGGCAAAAGATTCACTTTTGCGCCTGATTTCAAGCGGGCTTGTCGCCGAGGATTCATTTGGTTATGGCGACAAAGAACGATTCAAGGATTCCTTTGCCTATTCGCTCGCGCGCGGCGAACGCGTTCTCAAACCCACAACGGGCAAAGGCGGCATTTGGCGTGTGAGCGCAGGCGAAGCAAATGGGCGCGAACGTATCAAACCTGAAGAGAAAATTCGCATTGTTTCGGCAAGCAACCATCAGGTTCGCGAAGTGCGACTAGGCGACTTCCTCGAGGGCTATGCCGCCTATATTGACGAGGAGCGCGTCATTCTCGATATGCCCTTTTTGCCCTTTATCAAAGAAGGCGAGATTCGTATTTTTATGCTCCATGATACACCGTATGAGATTTTGCGCAAAATTCCACCCAAAGAGCCGCCTTTTGCATTTGGAACGTCCCTTTTCTTGGGCGCAACCTATCGCTATGAAAGTCTCGACAAATACAGCGCGTTGCTCGGTTGGTTTGGTTCAAAGCTGCCCGAAATGGCGATGAAACTAAGCAATAATGGAATCCCGCCACTTTGGAGCGCTGATTTTATCCCCACCGACAAGGGCTATGTGCTCAATGGGCTGAATGGCACGGCGGTTGATTTCCTCGCACGGCTCGACATTACAGATACACTTGCAAATCATATCATTCGCACAATTCGTGAAGCAGACAAAAGACAAAGTTAAGAGAAGTTGAGATAGAATGTGCTATTCTAAATTTTTGGAGGTATATGGAATGAAAAAACATGTTGTGTTTTTCGAGGCATTTGGCGGAAGCGATAAGGGGCGAGACGGGCACAGAAAAGACACTGTGCCAATGATGGACTACCTAAAGTTTCTTGGTTGGACAGCAGAAGTCGTGATGCTTTCAGACGACATCTTGCGAGATTTCGAGAAAACAAAAGGAATCCATGAATATGTCAAAAACAACGCTGATGCGTATGTTTCACGTGTGAATCCGGGCAACCTCAAAGAGGAAAAACTCTATTTCAGCCTCTTGCGCACCCTTTGTTCTGACGGCGTGATTGGTATGCCACACCCTGACGCAATGATTGGCTATGGTGCAAAAGATGCGCTCACAAAATTGCGCAACACAGAGCTTGTCCCAACCGACACATTAGCGTATTATGACCCCGCAGAAGCGCAAAGAATCGGCGTGAATTGGGTTGCTGGCGGCGAGCATGATTTCAAGAAAAATTTTCCCAAAACACTCGCAAAAGGTGAGCGCGTTTTGAAACAAAATCGTGGCTCAACAGGCGAAGGGATTTGGCGCGTGCAAATCAAAGACCCAGACAGATACAGAGGCATGAGCGAATTGCCGCTTGATGCGGAGATTCGCTGCACAGAAGCAGTCGACAACCACGTCGAAGTGCGCAAACTTGGTGAGTTTATGGATTTTTGTGAAAAATACCTCAAGGGCGACAACGGAATGCTTGTTGATATGACATTCTTGCCCCGTATCAAAGAAGGTGAAATCCGAATCCTTATGCTCTACAAAGACCCCATTTATGTCGTGCACAAAAAACCCGCCGAAGGCGCAGACGCATTCTCTGCAACCCTCTTTAGCGGTGCGAAATATCGCTATGACAAACCCGAGCAATGGAGCGAGCTTGTGGGCTATTTCCTCAACAACTTGCCCGAAATCAAAACCAAACTCGGCAACTATGACTTGCCTTTGATTTGGACAGCGGACTTTATCCTCGACACAGACGAAAACGGCAAAGACAAATATGTCTTGGGCGAAATCAATTGCTCATGCGTTGGCTTCACTTCTCCTGCCGAGTTCTTGGACAAAACCGCTCGCCGCGTGGCAAATACGATTATCAACATCGTTGAAGACGCGAAATCATAGTGTCTTCTTTGCAATGACGCAATCGATTCTGATTGCGTCATTGCGCCACTTTTTCTCTTCTCTTATCGTTATAAATATATTCTTATTGTTGTGAGCAAGCAACATTGTTGTGAGCAAGCAACGATTGTCATGTTGAGCGTGAGCGAAACATCTCCTATCGTCATTGCTCACAGATTCTAACGTCCCAACCACAAGCACTTCGTCTCCATTCATGCCAAAGGGATAATGGAGACACAGCGCTGTGGACATCGACATATACAGCGTAGCGAACCCAAATAAAAAGCATGCAGGGGTTTGGGGGATTAAGGGATAAGGGGGATAATTATCATAAGAAACGCAAACATTCCATGTTTGCTTTGGCAAATAGCACCCTTGTCCCCCTTAGAAAACAACCACATTGAGAATCTCAAAAACAAATCTAATGCTTTGTCATTCTGAAGCCTTTAGGCTGAAGAATCTCATGTTGTCAATCATGAGATGTTTCGGCTTTGCCTCAACATGACAAATCAAATCTTTGGAGGTGCGATTTCAATCGCACATCATTATGAGAATCGCATACCAAGTGCGACCAAAGTCGCACCTCCAAATAGGAATGTCATTGCGAGTGTGTGCCCGAAGCAATCCA
>CAMWUR010000043.1 GCA_947177485.1 uncultured Helicobacter sp. | reverse complement strand
GTTTGTAGAATGCTGCTTTGAGCGCCTCAATGTCGCTAAATTCACGTGTTTCGTCTGTATTGACAACCACGCTTGAGAAATGCTTCTGCTCGCCCGCAATGTGTTCGCATACGAAATAATGCAGCGCCGCAAACGGGGGCTCAAAGATGTCTTGTGGTTGTGTGCTGTGGGTTTGGATTGAGTAGTTGGTCATTGTTTTCTCCTTGAATTTTGGAGAATTTTGGCAGAAAGGACAAACGAAAAATAGGGATACAGGGGAGATTTTGGGGCATTGTTTGCTTTGTTGCAATGATAAGGTTTGGAGGTGCGACTTTAGTCGCACTCTCTTGCGTTTGCATTTGTGCGGTTAAAACCGCACCTCCGATTTGGCATTATGATATGTTTGCATTCTTTGCGAGCGGGTTGAGCTGCCGTAACATAATCGGCGTTGCGTGATAGGTGAATTGCACAAACGGCAACACGCCATAGCGCGCGGCATTGTCGAGCCATTTGGGCATGGGCTTGCTATAATCGGGAATCACCTTGTTTGTGATGTCGATTGCCTCATTGAGGCTATGCCCGCGTTCTAGCAGGCTCTTGACGCTACCAAAGCGAAAGATATGGTCTTCTGCGCCATAGATTCTGCTAAGCCTTGAATCAATCCATCGATACGCGTTAATTGCCGCATTTGTTGTTTTGCTCTGCTGTTCTAGGATTCCTGCCTCGCGCAAATAGTCGTTTAGCACCATATTGAGGCTGCTTTTGTCAAACACGCCTCTGTCTTTGAGCGTCTTATACAGCCGCATGTCTGCCGTGTCAAGCCGCACAAACTCGCTCGCCTCGTTTTGGGTGAGATTCACGATTCCACGTTTGGCAAGCAGCTCTTCATAGCGCGCGATGTTTTGCGGCAAGCCGTTCTTAACCGCAGCAAACGCATTGGCGATTCCCTTGACATTCCCTTCCATTCCGAGAAAGAAGACATTGCCAACCATATTGTTGAGATGACTTGTCGGGTTATGCACCGTCTTTGTCTTTTTCCAATAGGTCGCAAGCCCCGCGATTTGTTTCAATATCTCCTTGCTCTCGCCCAAGACACGATTTGTCGTGCGCTCGATGTCGTCTGCTATCTCGTTGCGCACAACAAATCCCTTGAGCGCGCCATATTGCTCGCCATTGAGCCGCCGAAAGCCGCTTGGAATCTCCGCGCCCTTCTCGAGCTTGCGCGCCACATCGCCGTCTTTGCTGATTGCGTCAAAGAGTGTCGCGATTCTCTTTTGATTCTGAATCTTTGCGAACGTGCGGGGCAGAGAATAGCTGATGAGGTCAATCTCGCCCATCTTCTCGCGTTCACTTCGCGTATAATCGCGGCGCAACACATATTTGGGCTCATGCTTGCTTGGCTCTTGCAACACCTCCCATTTGCCCTTTGTAACATCGCCAATCTCGCCCTTTTGCAGCATTTCCTGATACCTTTTCTCGCTGACCTTTTGCGTCTTGCCGCGCATGTGGATTGTATCGAGCCCAATGCCATAATCCTCGCTTTTTAGCCCCCTAAGCCCGCGCTTGACCCTATCAACCATGCGTGTCGAGTATTCGCGCAGCAGATACACATCGCCCCATTTTTCTGCCGTCTTTTTGTCCAAGAGCCCGAGCCGCACGAGCTCGTCTGTCTCCTTGCGCACCTCCTTGCGAAAGCTATCGGCAAGTGTTTTGAGCTCGCTGCTCAAACCCTCGCCATTTGTGTCGCCGTTCATATAATGGTGCATCTTGCGCTGCGCGTCCTCGCTTAGGAGCTTGAGCTTGTTGTGCAAAAGAAGCGCGTTGCTAGCGTTCTCGGCAATGTCCTTGTCAAACACATCTTTGATATGCCGATAATCCTCAAAGCTCTGTCCATAAATCCGCGTGCCAAGCGCGCTATTCACCCAGCTGTTGTTCAGAATCTTCTCCATTCCCTCGCGGCTTTTAGTGCGAATTTGTTGTAAGATTCCCACAGAATCTTCGGCAAACTTCTGCTTTTGGCGCGGATTCTTCATCGAATATTGCGGCTCGGGGTAGCCGCTTTGGTAGGCGAGCGCGTCAATCGCATTTGCCTTGTCATCGAGTGCGCGCCTCGTGTGCATATCGAGCTCGCGCATTGCGGCAGAATCGGCGCGCAATCTCTGCACATCGCCACGCAAATGTGCGGGCGGGTTCGCAAGATATTTGGCAAAAGCACGCAAACCATCGAGACGTCCCTGTGCGCTTTTGAGGGATTCGAGGGGGGATTTGAGGGAGTATTGGGCATCGTTTTCTAAGTTATTTTTAATGGTTTGTGTGGTAGGATTTGACTTAGAGGTTGAAGGGAGACTCGCCCCTTTCGTAGAATCAGCAGCGGATGCTGTCTTGCTGTTTCCCTCTCTTTTGAGGTTCTCAAATGCGGTAACAATAAAATTATTGTCGCTCGTCATTTTCCCATTAATCTTAAATCCCTTATTCACACCAACTAGATAATCTCCATAAAGAACATTGAATCCGTTATGAGTTTTTTCTATGTGCCCATGTTCTACAATTTTTGGAATAAAATCTATATCAAAGTCAGGGTGTTTGTCTAAAATATGCGCAAGACCATAGCCCTTGTGTTTGCTTGCGTCCGTAATCTCGCCCCACACCAAATCAATATTCCCATTCCCGCTTAGCTTCTCTAAATCCTCGCGATAGAATGCGCCCGAGACTTGCCCTTGTTTTTCGTTTCGTAGCTTGTGGATTGCGCCCTCGCCATCGCGCATATACTCGGCATAGTTTGTGCCAAATTCTTTGAGCGGCTGTGTGTTGAATGTTTTCTCGATATTGGCGCGCATTTGTGTTGCATTCCATTTTTCTGCCAATTCTCGTTGGCTCTCAATCGGCAGCCGTGTTAGCTCTTTGAGCAGAATCATATTTCTTTGTGCCATTTCGATGTGATGTTGCGACTCATCGGCAAAATCCCGATACTTTCCTTTCCAAAAATCATCACGAGAAATCACGTCTTGAATGCCATTTAAATCCACATCGCTCTTGTGCGTGAGGCGCTCTAAATCGTTCAAGAAATCTGCCTTTTGCCTCTCGCTAAGAGATTTGAAAAAGTCCATTTTTGAGGCTTCTTGGTCGGGAATATGATAATATTTCTTTTTGGTTTGGAACAACAAGTCCTTGTAGCGCTCTTGCTCGCTGATGTTCTTGTCTCGATTCTTTCTCGCCACATCGCCCGCGCTGTTGATTTTTCTTTCCAAAGCCTTTATTTTATTCTCATATTCTGCGATGTGCCTCTCGAGCTCTCGCTTCTCGAGCTTGATTCTTTGTGCGTCTTTGTCCGTTTGTGCCCTTTGCCCAGCAATGGAATAAACTTTATCTTGTTGGTTATCATATTTATAATACAATAAATCATCATCGTGGGATTGTATCCATTGTCTTATCTTAGACATATTGGGGCTAAAAAAGGTTGTGTTTGTGAGGTTGCCATGAATATCGAGCGCAAAGGCAGCAAGATATTTTGCGCCATTAGAATCTTTGTAGGGTTTAAAGAATATATAAGAATCTTGTGGTATACTCTCATTGTCTTTAGGGTGCACTAGCTTGCTATTTGCATTTTCTTTAGCATTCGCAGACAACTTAGCCCTATCGATATACTTTTGCTTAACGACAAACAGCGGGTCGGTAAGAGTATCAAAGAGTGCTCCGCTGGAATAATTTCTATCTTTTTGATATGTATTCCCCCTATTCATGTGATTCCACGCGCCTTTCATGTGCACATTAATCTCCCCAATCGGCGTCTCTACCCTCGCAATCCCTTGTGAATCGGTCTTTGCTTGCGCCATAAACTGCTGCTCATCTAGCGCCTTTGGCAGCGCCACAGCGTGCCTATCGAGCGCCTCTGTGTCGATTCTGCGCGTGTCTTTGAGATATGCGCTTTCGAGTTTTTGGCTCATATTTGCGCCCATCGCGTCATTGCGAGCGTCCGTAGGACGCGTGGCAATCAACCGTGTTGGTCCCACGGTATTGTCGAAAGCTTTGGCTTGCTCTCGCAATGACGACTGAATCTCCCTCCCCATTTCAAGTTCGCTCGCAAGCCTTTGGCGCGGGTTGCTCTCGCCCCCTTTGAATGTCGCGCGTGCCTCAACCTCGCCTGCGTTTGTCCAATAATGCGCGTTGTTTGGGCTGCTGCCTTGCGCAAAGCCCTCGTGTTTTTGGATAATGTGTTGCAGCTCATGGCAAAGCGCCTTTGTGAAATCGAGCTTGTTGTTGGCGCTGTTTAGGGTGATTGTCCCCGTTGTGGGCTCGAAGCTGCCCTGCACATTCTCGGGCAGCCGCGCAATCTGCACGCGCACATCTCTAAGGAACGGATAGGCAGCATAGAGGGATTCTTGCTTGAACAGCTGGCTTAGGTTGTATGTCCCCTCTTTGAGCTTATATGCCGCGCCTTTGGCGAGGTCGAGCTGGAATTTCCATTTGCCATCAAGCCCCTTGAACCAACCCGTGCGGGCTAGAATCTCCTCTTCGCTCACTCCCTTTTGCGCGAGCTCTTTTGCAATCGCAAATCGCTCGGCATTAAGCCCCGAGCTTTGCCCCCCAAATTGGGCGAAATCATCTGTCAGCTGCTTGTTGAGCAGCCGCGTGAAAAGCTGCGGATTCTCGCGCAAGAGTGTAGAAAATTGCGCGCTTTTGTGCATTGCGAACTCAAACGCTTGCTTGCTTGCCTTCGCGCCTGCGTTCATTCCGTGTTTTGCTGCAACCTTGAGCGCCACAGCATACGCAAAGCCTTTGGCAAACTTTGTTGCAAGGGCATCATCGGAATCATCAAGCGCAACATTGGCGATTCCCCCCGCTGTGCCTGCGAGCGCATTTGTGGCTGCATTGTGGGCGAGGTTGCGGGCGAGGGTGTTAGATTGTAAGCCGTCTTTAAGCGGAGAAGTGGTAGGATTGCTGGCATTAGAAGTAGGCGATGCGCTCAGTTGGGAGAGGGACGTTGAAGGGCTTCCATTTTGGTTGCCTACGTTGTATGGTGGTTCGAATCCACGCCCTACTTCTACAAAATTCCCCCCATTTAATTCCATAGGGTCTGCCCGCTTCATTGTTACGATATAATTCCCCAAAATATCTTTATTGAAATGAATAAAACCGAGTTGATTGCTATCAATTCCATAATCTCTCAATGGCTTAACAATAAAGAAATTTCGATGTGATTTATCATAAAATCCCCCTTGCGCATTGTTGATGATATTTGGAATATCTTTCACAAATGCTTCGGGTAAGTCTTGCTCATACATTCCTTTACGTTCTGGTCTTGCATGGTAAATGCTATTTTTTGTAAAAAACACTGCTTGTTTTTCGATTCCAAAGAGCTTGCTAAATGTCTCGTTGAAATGAGCAATCTTGATAAAGGGCAATGTTTTGCTGATTTGTTGCTTGTCTCCACTCCACATTGCCCTATAATAAGCCTCGTATTGTTGCTGTGTGGCTGTTGGGGCATTGATTGCAGCAGCCTTGAGTTTGTGCATTGTTTTGAGGTCAAGGGGCATGTTGGGTTTGAGGCTCATCTGTGTGTTGCCCTGCATATCGCGCATAGCCGCATATTGTGCAAATTCTTTTTCTTTTAGTTTAATGCTTTCTAGCATATTTCCTAGCGGGCTTTCGCCAGAAATACGATTGAGATAAGCGAGATTATCCCAAAGTGTTATTTTAAATTCATCACCAAAAATATTTTCTCCATGATTTTGTTCTTTGCCAAATTGTTTCAAGATTCCATAGAGAGCCTCGCTTGGATTTGTACGTGTCAATAATTTGCCAAGCGCACACGCAATCATGTTGCCTTTAAGCTGCTCGAAATAATCAATTGGTGGCTCGCTTAGTCGCGAAAGTCGGTAGAGATTCTCCTCGCTTGTCAGCAAGATATGCTTTGCCTCTTCTTCGATATATTTCTTAATTTGTGGATATGTTTTGCCCTTTTGTGCGCGGATTGCATTGAGTGTGCTATGGAGATAGGGAACAATATCAATAGCGCTTGCATTTTGGCTGATTCTGTTTAAATAGAGCGCGCCCGCATTATCGCGCAACATCGTATGAATAGCACTTGCCGTACGTGCATCATCAAGCGCAAGCGAATCAAGACGTTTCAAGAATCCATGTTGCCCACTCTGAAGCAAGGAATGCAACAATACAGAGTTGGCACGTTCATTATCAAGCGGCATCTTTAGAGCGCCCGCAACGAGGTTTTTCATTCGCGTAACATCGCTAGCCTCATCAAAATCTGGTCGTATCACAACATTTTTGTTGCCAAGAAAATCGCCAAGATTCTGTGCATATTTTGCATCTTCTGCAATCTCTTTTTCAAAGAAGTTATTCTCGCGCCCCACATTGCTTGCCTTTGCGAGATTCTCACGTTCTTCTTTGTTGTATCGTGGGTCAAGCACACGTACAATAAGCTCGCCATTATTTAGCTTGATTCCATATTTATCCTGCACGGCTTTGGCATATTTGTCAAATTGCTCGGGGCTAAAACTCTTCAAGGCTTCCGTGCGATGATTTCCAACCAAAACAATCCCGCTATTATCAACAACGGGGATTCCATTAAAATCCCCACTACGTTCAAACATCAGCATTGGGTCGAAATGGTCGCGGATTTTATGAATTACATGGTCTTGCTTTTGCGTGCGGAATTGCCCACCAACATTTTCCTCAAAACTCGGCTTGAGCTTGTCTGCTTGCACGATTTGTATCGTTGCATGGTAGCCCCTATCATTGTTGATATACACATTCGTTTCACCAATCGCTCGCCCCAAAGGCGCTGCATTCTCTGCATTTTCTAAACTATT
Source organism: uncultured Helicobacter sp. (assembly GCA_947177485.1). GTDB lineage: Bacteria > Campylobacterota > Campylobacteria > Campylobacterales > Helicobacteraceae > NHYN01. Next base: position 12,620 of record CAMWUR010000043.1, on the reverse strand, counting down.
ATTAAGGTTTGATGTGGTAGGATTCGCATTGTCTGTTAATGAACGTGCGTTTGCACCAGGCGTGCTTTGGGCTCGAGCAATTTCGGGCGATAAAGGTGTGGAGGGGGGTGCCGACTCCACCATTGGCAGGTATTGCTCTCCCAAGAGCTTTTCATGTTCTTTTTGCCCTTTTGAAGTTTTTGTAATGTGTGCAACAACATTATAGGGCTCACCATCTTTAACTACTCCAAGCTTTGCAAGGTTTCCATCTTCTAAAAACTTACCCATCAATGCAATATCGGGGCGATTATTACGATAAAAGAACGTTGGATTCTTCACTTCTCGAATGAGCCGATACACATCGCTTGGTTTATTAAACATTTCGGGGTGTTTTTTGGCAAGAGTATAAAGATTTGCGATAATCTCTTTATCGGGATTTATGCCCGCTGCATTCTTAACCCATTGCTCAAACTCAATTGGGACATTGTAATTGGTGATTGTTTCGCCCGATTTACCCATAACAAAGTTGGGCTGCGATTCTGCCCTTTGCGCATTCATCGCCCGCGCAATCGCGTCATCGTTTGCGTTTGTTGCGCCAACGATTGGGTCGACTTTGATATTGCCCGCATCATCGATTGTGCTGTTGAGAAGCCCCGCTTTGGGAGAGTTGCTAAAGCCATGCCCAGTGAATTTGCCCAAAAGCGAAGCGCCAGCAGCGCCAAGAAGCCCACCAGCCCCCGCGCCAATCGCCGCGCCACCGAGTGCCTGCTGCCAGCTTTGGTCGGAATCAAGCAGCGAGGTGAGCCCACCACCAAGCGCACCAAAGCCCGCGCCACGTAACGCATTGCCTAAAAGCCCCGCGCCAAGCTTGATTTGCCCAGTAGGTAGAATCATCTCGGGCACGATTGTCCCCGCGCCATAGGCAAAATTGCTAAACCCGCTATCACCACGATTGATGTCATGGTTGATGCGCACTTGGCGCTTGACTTCATCGGCACGGTTGGCAAAGTCTTTGAGCGCTTGCGAGCCTTCTCCATTCAGAGGCTGCACACCTGCGCGACTACCGATGTCTTTGAGAGAATCTCCCAAATCCCCCAACAACCTTGCGCCTCTAGCAAGCCACGTTGCCGCTGTGTCGGTAACTCCAGATGTGAAGCTGTTGTCATAGGCAAACGAATTCAATAAGCCCATGTTTGCACGCATGGGAGTTGCGTTTGATTGATTGCCATAGACAACAGCATTATAGCTTGACAAGCATTTTTTTTCTTTCCACTTTTTAGAATTTCTTTAGCAATGCTCGCCGCATCAATCGCAATCGAAAGCACGAGCTCCTTTTTAGATTCCGCGCAATCCACAATCGTATCCGCGACATATTTCTCTTCGCGACTCATCATCTTTTCTCTTTCCTTTTGCCTCAAAGCGTTTTGCATATACTCCGCATGCTTGGCTTTCTACCAGCCATTCTTGTTTGCCTTATCAAGTGCTAAAATTGAAATGATGATAGCGGTAAGTCAGGAGTTCGTGGCACATAATCCACATAAAACACGCACTTACAAAAATATTTCCCTATAAAAAGGAAATCGTTAAATAGGGGATTGTGCAGCTAGCGATATTGCAAAGATGAGTGATGATTTATTTCAGAATTATATTTGTTACACAAAACACAACACCCGTTATCGTTTGTGTAACTTGTTAAACACGCGTTGTGTTTTGTTGCACATTGTTGCACAAAGTGAGATTCTTAAGGCGCTTTAAGCGCCCTGTTTACCGAGAGAGCCGATACTATCAACAAGAGAAGAGAAACGAGGAGCTGCACAAGTGGAACATTTTTTGCTGCTTTCATCAATGGGAGGTTTTTTATGAAATATACAAGAACTTTTTTATTTTTTAATGCATGGCAAAATGATTTAGTGCGCAGTGATATTAAGATAAAAAAATTGGGAGAAATCATTTACTCCATACGCAGCAAACAAGCTGATGTCTACAAAAAAATCCGCTCGGAACATATCGCCAAAAGAAAAGATTTGCTCAATGGCAAATTAAGGTTCAAAAAGAGTCTGTTCAATCAACGACATTAAAAGCTAAAGGAGGAAATTATGGAAAATACTACAAGGAGACCAATATCCACTTCAAGCGTTGAAAGGGAAATTCCAGTATTTCATGCACAGAATATGCATGGAACGTTGGCACATGAGATTGGAAAAAAAAGTCAACGACGACTAAGAAGGTGGCTTATTGCTTCGCCCATAGAACAAAAAAAATGGATAAAAAGCATGGCAATACAGAACATGCCTATGCTTGAGGAACTTGAAAAAAACTTGATTGCCTTAATTAAAGAAATCAATGCCGTAAAAGAAGATATTATTAGTGAAGATGAAATTGAGGCTTTCTTTGACGGTGTCAGTAAAGAACAAGCATTGCGCAATATTGCTGCAAGTAATGCCTCTATCAATGAAGACGATAGGGAATGGGCAAGGCAGGTTTTACGTAAACAGGAGACATAATGAATAGTAAGAAAGATAGGCTCTCGGCTGATGATGTACAAAAAATCTTTAAATAAATTGGTCTCTGTTTTAAGAAAAAAACAGCCACCTATTACTTTTTCTGATGACGGGAAAGAGTCTTTCATCCAGCTATTTAATGATAAAAAGAAGGAGAAACACAGAGTTATCCTTAAGAGAATTTCTGAAGCACTTTCGAGTATTGCACAAAACCCAGAAGAATGCGAACTAGTTGAATATCCAAATGGAAGACTTTATAAGGATAAAAATAAAACTGAAAATTATTTGATTCGGATTACTTTTGAGTTACTCGAATCCATTTGTGTAAAAGGTATTTTTTATGAGGACACAAGATTTCTAACCTAGCCTCCACATCACGCCTGCTTCAAATCCTCGAGTGCATTTGCGCCGTAAAGAACTACTTAAACTTTCCTACACCGCTTCCCTAAACCCCAACTTTTCTGCCTCTGCTTCATCATAGCAATGCCTATCACCGCGATGGACAGAAAAGGCAATCGCATCATAATCGCGATGTTGGGGCACATAATACAGCCCGCTAGTCGCAATACACTTTACGCAAGGATATTTATTGTCATAGTTTTTAATATGAATCCAAATCCCCTTTGATTTAAGCCGCTCTTTGCAGCCTGTATCAAAATTATCATTCTTGCAACAAAATAGCCCGATGACTTGCAGGTTCGGGTGTTCGTCTATCTCCCTGTCCAAATCGCCGATAAATTGACTAATTGTATTCGAGCGAATCTTGCGCTTACGTTCCCAAAACTTGCATTGCGCGGCAATCATGCGCCCTTCGCGAAACGCGCGTAAATCAATCCCCTCGTCTTTGAGCCCGTGCACAATGCCGCTATATTCCTTGTTGTGGCTGCGCAATTTGACCCATTTGCCAGCGGGTAGCGCTCGAGCTCTTTGACAACGAGCTCATTTTCGATAATGGCAATGACAAGATGTTTCGCGTAAGCTCAACATGACAATTTGGAATCTTGTTCAAGAATCGTTATTCGTCATTGCGAGAGTGCAACGAACGTGGCAATCAACGATTCTGGGTTACCCAACACGGTGGATTGCTTCGCTCACACTCGCAATATGGATAGAGAATCTTTTGTGATTCCAAATTCTCACCCAAAAAGCCAAAATTTGTGCTATAATACGCATGCTCCTCTGAATTCTCATGAGGGCTCCTGTTTAGATACTCCGCAGCCCGCAAGGGCAGCGGATGTTGTGATAACCAAATTCGAATCTGCCACCCTTGTAACACACAAAGGACTCCTCATGTCATTATTCTCCACCACCACAACCGTAACCTTTGCCGACAACAACACAGCACAACAACTCTATGCGGCAGGAAAATATCAAGAAGCTCTTGCCGAGTACAACAAGCTCATTATGAGCAATCCCGTTGCGACAAACTATCTTGGTTTAGCGATGACATATAACAAGCTCAACCACAAAATCCATGCTATCAATGCACTCCAAGAAGCCATTCAAATTGACCCGCAAAACATCGAAGCCCCAGCCTTGCTCGTGCAGACCTATATGGGAATGCACAATTTTTCTGCTGCAAAAGAGATTGTCGAACCGCTCTATGAGGCGCACAAGGAAAATGTCAACATCGTTGCACTCTATATGAATTTTCTCATCGGTATCGGCGATTACAAAACCGGGCAGGGACTCATCGACTTTTTGCTCGAAAACAGCAGCCATGCGGGGATTCTCAACAACGCGGGACTCATCGAAATCGAATTGGGCAATATGCCCAAAGCCCTTGAATATTTTCGCCGCGGATTCCGCACAATCATCTCCAAACCACTGCCACCTGCTGCGCCAAAGCAACAGGAGTTTATGGACCCCGAAACAGGCAAAAGGGGACTGCTCGCGATTAAAAAGGTGCTCGATGAACTCGGGATTCCGTTTATGCTCGAGGCGGGGACAATTCTTGGAATCTATCGCGATGGCGATTTATTGCCACATGACAAAGACGTAGACTTAGGGCTTCCTTGGAATGTTCCACGTGCCGAGCTGATTCACACCGTCTGTAAATACAATTTTGCCTGCAACTACACCGAAGAAGACATTGTGGGCGAAAAAGGGCAATGGAATATTAGTATTGTACATATCCCTTCGGGCACGACTATCGACTTTTTCTTTCTCAAACCCGAAGATGGCAAGATTGTGGGAGGGATTCATAAGAATGGCAAGACACTCGTTTTGAAACACACAAATGTGGGGCGCAGAACGATTGAATATGCGGGGCAGACATTCCTAACGTATGGCGACCTTGATGCCCATTTCACGGAAAAGTATGGCAAAGACTGGCGCACGCCGCAGGCGAACTACAACACGTTGATTCTATCAGAAGCTATCTATGACCCCGATGGCGTGGGAATCGCGCTGTGCTATAACCATTGTCTTGGTGCACTTTGCGAGTCGTATTATAAAAAGGGGCATGGGTATGCGATGCAGCTTCTAAGCATCATCGATGACCCGCTACTGCAAGAAGTCAAGGACTATCTTGAGGCAAATTTGCATGAGAAATGGTATCCACCCATTCCTTTGCGCGCAGAACGAAGAAGCATGAAGGAGTTTGGAATCCAAGATTGAGTTTACCGCATGCGTATATATAAATTGATTCTATATGGCTAAAGTTTGTTGATATTTTTTCTCAAAACTCTTGACAAACAGAGAAAAATACGTTATGATTCTGTATCCAAAATGTAGGAATGCACAAACAGCCCGCGTGTTTCGTGCTTTTGTGTTTCCGCATTTTTGGCAAGTTTATTTTATATCTGGAGGAATTATGGAATTCAAACCACTTGGAGAACGAGTTCTTGTCCAAAGGCTCGAAGAAGATACAAGGACAGCTTCGGGAATCATTATTCCTGATAATGCAAAAGAGAAGCCATTGTTTGGCATTGTCAAGGCTGTAAGCAAAGAGGTTAAATCGCTCGAAGAAGGCGACCAAGTCGCGTTCACCAAATATGGCGGAACTGAAATCAAGCTCGATGGCACAGAATATCTGATTCTTAAACTCGAGGATATTTTGGGTGTATTCGCATCTAATACAACAAAAACAAGGGAGAAAAAATAATGGCAACCAAAGAAATTCATTTTTCAGATAATGCACGCAACAAACTCTATGAAGGCGTGAAACAACTCGCAGACGCTGTGAAAGTAACAATGGGACCACGAGGGCGCAATGTGCTTATCCAAAAATCGTATGGCGCACCCGCAATCACCAAAGACGGCGTTTCTGTCGCCAAAGAAATTGAGCTTGCTGATGCATTGCAAAATATGGGCGCGCAGCTTGTCAAAGAAGTCGCAAGCAAAACAGCAGACGCAGCAGGAGATGGCACAACAACTGCAACCGTGCTTGCATACAGCATCTTCAAAGAAGGTTTGCGCAACATCACAGCAGGCGCAAACCCTATCGAAGTCAAGCGCGGCATGGACAAGGCATCAGATGCAATCATTGCCGAACTCAAAAAAATCAGCAAAAAAATCAGCGGCAATGAAGAAATTGCTCAAGTCGCAAGTATTTCGGCAAATTCTGACAACGAGATTGGCAAGCTCATCGCGGATGCAATGGATAAAGTCGGCAAGGACGGCGTGATTACTGTTGAAGAAGCAAAAGGAATCAATAATGAATTGACTGTTGTTGAAGGAATGCAGTTTGACCGCGGCTATTTGAGCCCCTATTTTGTAACCAACAGCGACAAAATGGAAACCGTACTTGAAAACGCATATCTTTTAATTACCGACAAAAAAATTACATCAATGAAAGATATTTTGCCTTTGCTCGAATCCACAATGAAAAGCGGCAAACCACTCCTTATTATCGCTGAAGACATCGAGGGTGAGGCACTTACGACACTTGTTGTCAATAAATTGCGTGGCGTTTTGAATGTCGCTGCTGTCAAAGCGCCCGGCTTTGGCGACCGCCGCAAAGAGATGTTGCGCGACATCGCGACACTCACTGGCGGCGAAGTGATTAGCGAAGAAGTCGGCAAAACGCTCGAGGCTGCAACGATTGACGATTTGGGACAAGCTGCACGTATCGTGATTGACAAAGATAACACAACCGTTGTGGATGGCAAAGGTACGAAAAAGGCTGTCGAAGAACGGGTTGCACAGATTCGCAAACAAATTGAGGTAACGACAAGCGATTATGACAAAGAAAAACTTCAGGAACGACTCGCAAAGCTTAGCGGTGGTGTTGCCGTGATTAAAGTCGGCGCAGCGAGCGAAGTTGAGATGAAAGAGAAAAAAGACCGCGTTGATGACGCACTAAGCGCAACAAAGGCTGCTGTTGAAGAGGGAATCATCATCGGCGGGGGCGCGGCGCTCATTCGTGCTGCCGCTGAAGTGAATCTAAACCTTAGCGGCGATGAAAAAATCGGCTATGAAATCATCAAACGTGCGATTTCTGCCCCACTCAAACAAATCGCGCAAAATGCCGGGTTTGATTCGGGCGTTGTCGCCAACGAAGTCGAGAAAAACAGCGACAAACATTTTGGTTTTAATGCCGCAAAAGGCGAGTATGTCGATATGTTCAAGGCTGGAATCATCGACCCGCTCAAGGTTGCACGTATTGCATTGCAAAATGCTGTTTCTGTCGCAAGCTTGTTGCTCACAACCGAAGCAACCGTGAGCGAGATTAAAGAAGAAAAACCCCCAATGCCCGACATGGGTGGCATGGGAGGAATGGGCGGCATGGGCGGCATGATGTAGCCCACGCGGAGATGATTTGAAGATTCTCGTGCGTTTGCCGACATGGCTTGGCGATGCCGTCATGGCGTCGCCATTTCTTGCGACATTGCGCGCGCATTTTGCGGACGCGCAGTTTTGCTTCGTGGGCTCAAACGTTGCAATCGCGCTTTTTGCCCGCGATTTCCCACATGCACGTTTCGTGCTCGACAACACCAAACAACAAAAGGTGCGCCTGCTTGCTGTTGCACGTCTCGCAAAAGAGCTTGGCAGATTCGACATCGCCTTCACGCTCCAAAACAACTTCCTTTCTGCATTTCTGCTGTTTCTCACCCGCTCGCCCATGCGCATTGGCTTTGCCAATGAAATGCGCTCGTTTTTGCTCACAGATTCCTTGCCCAAACAAAAGAATCTGCATCAAGTGCAACGTTATTATGAACTCTTGCGCCCATTGGGCATTTGCGGCGAGGCGCCCAAACTCGCGCTTTTTGCACAAAAAGAGACAACCTTGCGCGCAAACAAACGCATTGGAATCAACACTGGTGGCGCGTTTGGCAGCGCAAAGAGATGGAGCAAGGAACAATTCATTATCACAGCACGTGCGCTACTTGCTCGAGGGTTTGAGGTGATTCTTGTGGGTGGTGCTGATGATGTCGCGACAAATGCTGCGATTGAGCGCGAGATTACGCACGCAAACATGCACAACCTCACAGGCAAAACGAGCATTGAGCAGCTCATTGACATCATTGCTGGGCTTGATTTGTTCATCACCAACGACAGCGGACCCATGCATATCGCTGCGGCGCTTCAGATTCCGCTTATCGCGCTGTTTGGTCCCACAGACTACCGCGAAACCTCGCCTTGGAAAGCGCAAAATGCGTTCTTGCTTTCACTCAACCTCTCTTGTTCGCCATGCAAAAGGCGCACATGTCCGCTTGGACACCATGCATGTATGGAAAATTTGCAGGCTGATTCTGTGCTCGCCCATGTTGAGAAGGTTTTAGGTTCGTTTTAGGATTCTATGCTATAATCCACTTTCCTAATTTTCATTTTACAAGGAGAAATCATGAAAAAGGCGCTACTCGCTGCGGCGATTCTTGGGCTTTTGGGCACACACAACCTCGCTGCTCGTGCAAATTCAAACGTTGGTTGCGGACTTGGTTCGTATCTCATCGACAAACAAGGGCTTGTTTGGAACATTTTGCAAGTTACAACAAATGGCACTTTGTTTAACCAAACCTTTGGTATCAGCTCAGGAACTTTGGGCTGCAAATGGGAAGGAATCGCGCTTGATGAGCGCACACAAGAGTTTGTGGCAGCAAATATGGATACACTTAGCAAAGAGATTGCACAAGGCAAAGGTGAAACGCTTGATACATTTGTCGAGCTTTTGGGCGTGAACGACAAAGAAGGATTCAAGCTTGCCATGCAAGAAAACTATCACCGCCTCTATCCAACCAAAGACGCGCAAAGCCTCGATGTGATGCAGACTGCTGTAACGTTGTAGAAATCATCGGGGGTGCGGCTTTAGCTGCCTCGTTGCGATTCTTACGATTAGAATCGCGCCTCCGATTCTATTGATTATCTCGAATCTCCCATGTCTCCTTTTTGGATTATAGATAAAATTCTCTTGTCGTTTTGAAACCTGCAGGCAGGCAAAGAATCTCGGGCTGTGAAGTCTGATGAAAATAATGAGATGTTGCGCTAATGCTCAACATGACAAATGGAGATATAGGGATTTGGATATATTTATTATCTGTTTGCGAAATGTGGCAATAATATGCATTGAAATTATGAAGGAATGTTATAGATGCAAGCAACTAGAATACTCGCGAACAAATTGCCCGACAAAGTCTCGCTTCTTGGTTTTATCGCAGGCTATATGAGCGCTTTTTGTGCCATACCTTCGCCCCATCAGCCTAAACAATATGGGGATATTGCGCATGAGATTCGACAAAAACAAAATGCAAGCTATCGACAGATTGATATGCAACACAAAAAACAAAGAGCCAAGCTTAGTTCTCGTCGATGAAACCTGCCAACAAGAATCTTTCTCATCATATTCAGAACAATATCTTTATAGAAAATGAGTTGAATGCGATAAGCAAAATGCCTGATTCATTGGCACAACGTGCATTTGATTTGGTTGAAAAAACAGCCGAGCACAGAATGCAAATAGATAAAGAAATCATTGAGCTAGAGAGGTAGGAACAAAAGAATCGGGCAAGCCACACGCGTTGGTTTTATGCTTTGCAGGGCTTGGGGGCGATAACAGCATTTGTGTTTATCGTTGGAAGCTTAGGAATCTTTGCGTTTCTTGTTATCGAAGATAAACCCAATGCTTGGCTTTCGCTCCTGCCTGCAATCATTACCTCTGTGATTAAGCTAGGAAACATCAAAAAAGATTAGCCATTCCCCATTTTCGCCCATTGTTGCGCGATGCGCACGGCGTTTGTCGCTGCGCCGATTCGAATCTGGTCGGCTGCACACCACAAATGGACAATGTTTGGGTTATAGCGGTCTTTGCGAATGCGCCCGACATACGTTGAATCTGTACCGCTTGCAAGCGAAGGCATGGGGTAAAGATTTTGGCTAGGGTCATCGCAAAGCACAACAGATGGCGCATTTTGCAAAATCTTGCGCACCTCATCAAGGCTGGGTTCTTTTGCGAGCAAAATCGTAATCGATTCGCTATGGCTTCGCAAAACGGGAATGCGCACGCATGTGGCGCTAATCGGAAATTCAGAATGTAAGATTTTGTGTGTCTCACGAATCATCTTGACTTCTTCTTTTGTGTAGCCATCATCAAAAAATACGTCGATATGTGGAATCGCATTGAATGCGATTTGATGTGGGAAAACCTGCGCTTCGCATTCACTAAGCGTGAAGTCGAAGAATCGTTGCGTTTGCGCAACGAGCTCTTCCATACCCTTTTTGCCCGCACCACTCACGGCTTGATAAGTGCTGACATCGACACGTTCGATTCCAAAGCGCTTGTGTAGCGGTGCGAGGATATGCACCATTTGAATCGTTGAGCAATTAGGATTTGCGATAATCCCTGTTTCTTTGCATAGCGCGATGTCCTGTGGATTGACTTCGGGAACGACAAGCGGAACATTCTCTTGCATGCGAAAATGGCTCGTGTTGTCGATGACAATCGCGCCAGCCTTTGTCGCATGCGGTACAAACTCGGCGCTCACGTTCCCACCGGCGCTAAAAAAGGCGAGCTCGATGTTGTGCTCCGCAAAGACATTTGGTGTGAGCTCCACAACAGGAATCTCGCTGTTTTTGAATGCGACATTTTTGCCAAGACTGCGGCTACTTGCGAGTGGAACGAGCTTTTTGATAGGGAAATTTTGTTCTTCTAAGATGAGGGCAATCTCTTCGCCCACAGCGCCCGTTGCGCCCACGATTCCAACATTATAGTCTTTCATCTCGTTCCTTTTGTTTTCTGCGATATGTGGTAATGAGCCCCGCGACAATTCGTAACAATAGTTGCATCCACCGAAAAATCGCCATTGAGCATAGCAAAACTGCCATTGACAAACAAGCCCAAACTGATATTTTCGAGAAGCTTGAACATTCCGCACCTTTGCGCCGAATCCTACCATCTTATAGCTTTGTGCTTGCTTAGGTTATATGTGCTGCGTAATGTTCTTTTGGCTTTCGCATTAGTCTTTATTAAGATTGATAATGATAAAATCACGCGTTTTTTTGCGCTTTATAAATGTGTTAAAGGATTTCATGTATGACAAGAGAGGGAAAGAAATTTGTGGCAAAAGTTTAAGAATCTAGACATTGGGATTAAAATCATCTGTATCGTCTCGTTGATTGTGATAGTCTGTATTGCTGGAATGACTGTTGTTACGACAAAACAGACTTCTGAAATCTTGATTGACGAGGCAGAGAAACTTGCAAGCAATATTGCAGCACGCATGGGTAGTTTGATTATGGGGCAAGTGGACCAGGGATTTTATTCTGTGAAAACCTCGACAATCACCCTCGAGGCATTTTTGCGCAGCCCAAATAACGATAGTCAATCCGTTATGGAAACAGTCATCTATGCAATGCTTGATAGTAGCGATATTGGCGCGTATGCGTATGTCTATCTCGATAGAGACGATTTTGCAAACGAGAGAATCCAAAATCCAAAACATCGACTCCCGAATGGGCGATTTCAAATATTAGTCGCCGACAAGAATCCGGGCACAGATGGCGCAGTAGAAGTTGTGCAGGCAAATGAAAAGATTTTGAACATTCCTAGTGTGCAAGCTGCGTTGCAAAGCGGCAAACCAAATATTGGTGTGCCCCATGAGCTCGACATCGGAGATGGAAAGCACCGCATTGTCGCCTTCAATTTTCCCTTGCATAGTAGCGCGGGCAAAGTGCAGGGTGTTGTCGGCATGCTTGTCAATCTCGATGCGCTTACCAAAGAGATGCTCTCGCAAGACATGTCTGTCTTTGAAGGTGATTATCGGTTTCTTGTTACAGACGATGGGATTGTTGCGGCTCACCCCCAGAGTATCTATTTTGGCAAACGTATGTGGGATGTCAACAACAACGAGACAATGCAAAATATTAAACAAGTGATTCAATCACATGAAAATGGTGTGTTGGAATATCTCAATATCAATGGCGATATGAGTTATACCGCCATCTATTCGTTTGAGATTGGTCATGGAATGGATGAATTTTGGTCGACACTCGTAACGATTCCATCCACATCTATCTTTGCATCTTTGCATTCTATCATCACAATTTCGGTTGTGAGTTCGATTGTCTCGGTGTTGCTGATAATGGGCTTGCTCTATTGGTATGTCAAAACACAGGTTTCATCGCGTATTCGCAATGTTTGGCGCATTTTGGTTGAATTTTTTGCCTATCTCAACCACAAAACCGATGTTGCACCGCGAGAATTGCGCCCGCGCGCATTCGATGAGATTGGCAAAATGGCAATCGCAATTAATGAAAATATCAGCTATACCAAAAAAAATTTAGTAACAACTGGGCAGATTATCGCCGAGATTTCGCAGATTGTCACAGACGCAAAAGAGGGGCGCTTTGGCAAAACCATTAGCGCAGTGAGCGAAAATCCGTCCATTGAGCAGCTCAAATGTGTCCTGAACGAAATGTCTCTCACGCTTTGCGAGATAGTCGGCGATAATCTTGCTGAAGCCGCAGCAGTGTTTGATTCCTACAAGCGCAATGACTTCACCATGCGTATACAAGACGCACAGGGGCTTGAAGTGGGGCTCAATGAGCTTGGCGATTCGATTGCTACAATGCTCAAACTTTCAAGCAACCATGCCAACGCCCTTGAGAAAAGCACAAAGGCAATCAAAGACGCGATGAACAAACTGATTGAAGGGAGCAACACCCAAGCGAGCAACCTCGAACAAACCGCAAGCGCGATTGAAG
>CAMWUR010000042.1 GCA_947177485.1 uncultured Helicobacter sp. | reverse complement strand
TCTTACTAGAAAATTTGCCTTTGTCATTGTGAGAAGTGCAAAAGGCAAAGGCTTTTTTAATCGCACACAATAAGAATCGCATGCTAAGTGCGGCTAAAGCCGCACCTCCGAAGATTCCATTGTCATGTTAAGCAAAAACGAAACACCCGCATGGATTATTTCAAAATCGCGCTCACAAAGCGCTCGAGCGCTTTGCGCAAGAGGGGTTGCGGGAGTGCAAGATTGGCGCGCAAAAAGTCGCGCCCATTGCCCCGAAATTGTGTCCCGGGCGAGAAATAGAGCCCCGCATGCTCGCGTAAATCTGCACACAATTTCCCCGAATCGCTCGCAATCTTTGCTGTCTCAATCCAAAGCATATAGGTCGCCTCGCCGCCCACAACACGTACAGGCAGTGGCTCGAGGGTCTGCCTCACAAGATTCTTGTTTGCCGCAATATATGCGTTCAGCGCCACCAACCATTCGCGCGATTGCGAAAAGGCGGCAATCGTTGCGTCTATGCTAAACGCGCAAGGTGCGTTGATTTCATCGATTGCAAAAGCGGCGCTGACACGTTCGCGCAGCGGAGAATCCTCGAGCACGCAAAACGCGCCCTGCAAACCCGCGAGATTGAACGCCTTGGACGCCGAAAGAGTCGTGATGATGGGCGCACTTTGCACAAGCGCCATCGGCGTGTGGGTTTGCCCGCTTTCGAGCAAGTCGCAATGAATCTCATCAGAGAGCAGCAAGACATTGTGCTTGGCACAAAGCCTGCCGATTGTGGCGAGCTCATCGCGATTCCACACCTTGCCAATGGGGTTGTGCGGATTGCAAAGAATCATCATCTGCACATCTGGCTGCTGCAAGTCGCGTTCAAGCGCCATAAAGTCGATAGCATAACTTCCATTTTCGTAGCAAAGCGGCGATTCGAGCACCTCGCGCCCATTTGCCTCGACACAGCGGAAAAACGCATGATACACGGGCGTTTGCAACAAAATCTTTGCGCCCGCGCTCGTGCAATGCCGAATGATAGACGCAATTGCGGGCACGATTCCGTTGCAAAAAACAATCCATTCTTTTTTGATAGGATATTGATGATACTGCGCCCACCAAGCGATGATACTCTCATAATAGGCTTCTGGCAAGACATTGTAGCCAAAGATTCCATGCTGCACGCGCCTTTGCAGCGCTTGCAAAATCGCGGGCGCGGCGACAAAGTCCATATCGGCAACCCACAACGGAATCTCGCCCTCTCTGCCGTTCCATTTGAGCGAACATGTGCCACGGCGGTTGTGGATTGTGTCAAAATCGAACATCTTCGCCCTTTGCTAGCGAATCGATGGCATAAGTTTGCCATCGCCGCTTGGGTAGTAGAACTTGTTGCCCACCGCTGTGGCGTCGCTTTGAATGGGGAAATAGAAACGATTGCCAACACTTTGCGCCGTGCTGTGTGTGCCAAAGATTGTCGTGTTGCCGAGTTGCTCGCTCGAATCGATATTTTGCGGCAAGGCATTGCTGCGAGAATACACAAACGAATTGCCCTCTTTTTGTGCGCCCACTCCCGAAAGGGGCTTGCTAAAGGGCTCGGGCTGTGTGTTTTGAAAATGCTCACTATATGTGGGAGATTTTGTGTGTGGCGATTTGCTCGGCGCGACAATGGGCGCTGTGTCGCTTGGCGCAGGGGCAGAAAGCGGCGTTTTAGGCAAAGGGCGCAAAAGTGGGGGCGCAAACTCCTCTGGTGGCAAGAACGCCGAGCTTGGCACATCAGATTCCACAGGCGGCAGAGGTGCATGCAACGGAATGATTTCGGGCTCTAAGATGGGGTTTGTCTCGAGTTTTTGGCTCGATTCTTGAGCAAACAAGCATGTGAAAGACGCAAACAGGGCGAGCAAATAACGTGTCATTTTTTCCTCCTTTTATTTGCAAAATAGGTAATAAGCGCATACAATCCAACAAGCAACGCAATACCAAAGATGGGAAAAAGATAGGGATTGTCCTGAAACGCATAAAACGAATCGACAAAAACGCGCCCGAGCAAAAAAGCGCTTGAACCGATAGAGATTCCCCACAAAAGAGAGGCACAAAAGTTATACACACAAAATCGCAAGCTATTGTATTGGCTAAGTCCCATGACAATCGGAACAAAGGTTTTGGCAGCATAGATGTATTTTTGAATAAAAATCACAGCAGCGCCATAGCGCCCAATCCAACATCGAACGAGTGCGATTTTGCGGCGGTGCTTTTGCAATGTTTGGGTGAGCTCTTTTTTTTGTTTGCGTGCAAACCAAAAGAAGAATTGCGAACCGATGAAGTTTCCAAGCGAAGCGGCAAGAATCACAATGATGATATTCATTTGTTCGGTGTAGGCAACAACGCTACCTGCGAGCAACGCCACAAAGCCACCGCCGAGTGAATAGAGAAAAATAATGATATAGCCATAGCGATAGAGATACTCGAGCGTTTGTTCCATATCGATGCCTTAGGGCGTGGACGTTTCTGGCGAACCTACGGCTGGTGCGGTTGAATCGATGCTCATTTCACCCGAAGCCTCAAGCCGCTCTTGCAAAAGAGTATAGGCGCTTGCACATAGGTTTTTGTAGGGGCTTGCGCCGGGCAACTCGCTGCATTTCTGATAGCTTTCGAGGCTTAGTGGATAGAGTGCAAGCGAATCGGCGACCGCGCCTTTGTTATAGAGTACTTTTGCCCTGTCATCATCAAGAAGCTGCAACTGCTCGGCTTCATTCAAAATCGCAAGTGCATCTTGCAAGCGATTGTTTTTAATATACATCTCGGCAAGCGTGAGCTCTGCCCATGGCGAAAACTCGGGGCGCTCGTGCAATGCTTGCAGGCGCAAAAGCTCTTTGGCGTATTGTTCGATTGCAGGGCGGTCATCACGTTTAACAGCAGCGTTGAGCAGCTCGCGTTGGATTTCAATCATGCGGTTGTCGTCTTTGAAATTTTCCTCGATTCGCGGCATGTATTGCATGGCTTCTTCAATGCGATTCTCCTTGAGCAATGAATCCACCAAAATCAATGCAATATCTGCATGTGCGCCGCTTGCGAGACTATCGCTAACATACAAACCATCGCGCGCGGCGGCAATGGCTTTGGGATAGTCGGGTTTGCGCGCTTGAGTTGTGGCGATTCGATAGAGCCACTGCAAACGGCGCGTACCGCTTTCTATTGTTGGCTCGGCTTGAGCGGCGATTCGCAACGCATCGTCAAAAAACGAAGCAGCAACCAAACAATCAAATCCGCCAATCAGCTCATCTTGGTTGAGGCTTAGGTTTTTGTATTTTTGGAGATAAAATGCCGTTGTGGTGCAATCGTGGTTATTCAATGCTCGGCGTACAGCGCCTTCGGCAGCTTGGCTCACAATTTCACTTTCGATTCCAAGCTTGTCTTCAAGCGCCGTAACAGCATCATAGTTTCCTTCTTGAACCAACAAGGCGGCTTTGTGTTCGTAAGCCTTTTGCGCTTCAGGAGAATCGGGATAGGTGGCAATGAGTCGGTCGAGATTCTCGATTCGTTGCGTGCTGTTGCCTTCATTATAGCTAAACAAGAGATTATCCGAGCGGCGCTGCACTTCTTTGCGCATATCGCCTGCGGGATAGGTGCGCAAATATTCAGCATAGGTGTCTGCCGCTTGTTTAAAATTGCCCCCTTCTTCATACCATATCGCGCTGCTGCGTAAAAGATTTTCGATAAGGTCTCGATTATCGCCATCTTTGACAGAATCGTAAGCGATTCTTGCAATTTGCGCTGTGGGTGTGTAGAATCCAAGCTCTGCCCATTTTGTGAGCTGGTCGAGCAATTCTTCGGGCTTTTTGGTGAAAAATTTTGGGTTTGCATTGATGACTTGCTCAAGCAATCTTTGGGCGCTTCTGCGGTCATCAGGCGTGCCTTTTTGGATATAATAATCAGCAAGATTAAAGGCAGCAATCGAGGCGGTTTTAATCGTTTGTGCGTCATTGAGCGCGCTAATGTAGAGTTGAGGCGCAATCTTAGAATCTCCTCGCCTTTGCAAATCGTCCGCGAAGCTCACGCGAGACAGAATCTCGAATTCATCGTTGCGGTAGTCGTCTTTCAGCCTATCATAATAATAGCGCGCTTGGTCATAGAATTGCTGCTGCCCATAGGTGCGAGCCAACACATACAGCACCTCGCTCACACCGACATCGGCTGGATAGGCATTGAGCCAACTTTTAGCAAGATTGATGAGCTCTTCGGCATTGTCGAGATTGTCGAGCCCAAACAACGCGCGAATCTTAAATAGCAATAAATCCTTGAGGAAGATGGTCTGCGGGTAGCGCAAAAGTGTTTCGTTGATAGTGTTGATTGCCTCGTGATAGGATTCTCTATCCATAAAACCTTTAATCGAGACATAGAGTTGCAAATCGGGAGTTTGCTCGATAACAAGGGGCTTTTTAGCAATATCAAGCGCCCCGACATAGGGTGTATTTGCCGTGCTAATCGTAATGGGGAAATTGAGCCCAACAGGTTGTCTGGGCTTGAGAAATGGCAATGTGTCCTCATAGCCCACAACCTGCCAATTTGCTGCAAGCGGCGCACGCTCTTCGATAATCGGTGTGTCACGTTTGCCATCTTGATTGAGCGCAAAGAGTTTCGCCTTTTTTTTGGGTGTTATCACAACAATGGCTTTGTCTTTGTCTTGAAAGGTGTCAATCTTAAAAAAAAGCATGCGCTCGAAGCTAAAGCCTCTATCAAAAGTTCCCTTGAAGCTGCACACGACCTTTTCAATCTCTGAAAATCGGTTGTAAAATTCTTGGCACGAGAAAGGCTCGCTATGACTAAGCCGCAACACAGAAAAGCTTTTGCCATTTTCTTTGCCGCTGTTGAGCGTCAGCTCGAGCGCAAAAAGCGGCATGCAAAGTAATAATAGACAAATAAATCGCTTCATCACTCCCATAAATCCCAATATTGTCATTAATTTTTCAGTGCAAATCGTATAAAGACAACTGCAACGCCCAACATCGATGCAGAGGCAATAGCAAGCGCAATGTATTCAATCATCTTTCTTGCTCCTTTCAAGCTCATCGAGCTTTTTAGAAATATTCTTCATCAACACCAACAAGCAAATAAAAAACACAAAAATATTTGCAAGGGCAACCCAAAGCCGCACAAACTCTGCGTTTTCATAATTTGCAAAAATCCAGCCTGCGCTCGCAAAAATCGACGTGACGCATGCACCAATAAAGAATTTGATAAGCCCAATTTCTTCTTTGATTCTATCAATCCTAGCCATTGTGGAGTGTAGCACAATTCTCCTTGATGATTCCTAAAACTCATGCAAACCTTTGGATATAGCCGCAATGTTTGCAAAGCTCTTCGACAAGCTGCCCACGCGCAAAGCCGCCTTGTATCGCCCGTGCGCGCGGGCTTTGCAAAATCGCATCCAGTGCGCTGTGTTGCAGGCTGCCAAGGCAAAGCGCGCCCGCATAATCCAAGCAACATGGCACAACGCGCCCATCGGTGAGGATTCCAATATGCGAACGTAGCCCATAGCACGTGCCGCTGTGTTGGAAAATGGGATTTTGAATCGAAGGCCACACAAACAGCGAATCGGGGCACAGAAACACGCGTTCAGCGAGGCGGATTCGCCCTGCCCTATTCTTGCGCCCAGAATCAAGCGCCGACATGGCGAAATGTTCACTAAGAATCGTGAGGAGTGGTGCAAACAGCGCATGCTCTTTGTCCCAAAAACGTAGATTAACAAACAAAACTTTGGGCTTTTGCTGACAAATCGCGATGATTGGCGCGAGATAATCGCGCAGACGAACGACATTTGCGCTCTCATTGCCCACAAAGCTTGTGAGCGAAAAATTGAGCTGCTGCAGCGCAGGGTGCGCGAGATTTGGCAAACGCTCGGTGTGCAGCCCTGCTGTTGTGAGCTCCACACGCAATCCATGCGCATGCGCACAATCAAGATAATCCGCGAGATTCTCAACACACAGCGGGTCGCCCAAAAGATGTAGGGCAAGCAAACGCGTTTTCTCGCGCACCTGTTGGCAGATGAGCTCAAAAAAATCAAGCGGCATGCGCACATGTCGTGCATTCATTGCGCCGCTTGGACAAAAGCGGCAGCGCAAAAAGCATGCGGTGGTGATTTGGACATAGACTCGCTCAAACATTGAATCGGAAATGAATCACATCGCCATCGCAAACGACATAATCCTTGCCCTCAACACGCAATGCCCCTGATTCTTTTGCCTTTGTCTCACCGCCATATTTGATAAAATCATTATATGCAATCACTTCAGCACGGATAAACCCACGTTCAAAGTCTTTATGAATCACAGCGGCAGCAGCAGGCGCTTTTGTACCTTTGGCAATCGTCCATGCGCGCACTTCTTTCACACCCGCTGTGAAATAGCTCATCAAGCCCAGCTTGGAAAAGCCCAAGCGAATCACGGAATCTAAGCCTGATTCTGCTAAACCCAGCTCGTGCAAATATTCGGTGCGCTCAGCCTCATCGAGCGCAACAAGCTCCTCTTCGACCTTGGAACACAGCCGCAAAACCTCGCGCCCATATTGTTGTGCATAGGCTTGCATCGCTTTCGTATGCGCATTATCAGACGACAAAAGTGCCTCGTCAACATTCATTGCATAAATGATTTCCTTATTGCTCAAAAGCCGTAATTCCTTGTCGGTTTTGATAAAAAATTCATTTTCTTTATCGACAAAGCTTGACGCTGGAAAGCCTTTCTCGAGATGCTCTAACAATCGCTGCACAAACTCTAACTCCGCTGCCGCGTCTTTGCTTGACTTCAATGTTTTTTTGAGTTTTTCAGCACGATTTGTCAGACATTCGATGTCGCTAAACAATAATTCCGTTTCGATAATCTCGACATCGCGAACGGGGTCAACCGAGCCCTCGACATGGGTGATGTTCTCATCATCAAAACAGCGCACAATATGCAGAATCACTTGTGATTCTTTGATATGCGCCAAGAATTGATTGCCGAGCCCCTCGCCTTTGTGTGCACCACGTACGAGCCCCGCAATATCGACAAACTCAACAACGGAATGCTGAATCTTTTGGGGATTCACAATCTTTGCGAGCGCGTTAAGCCGTGAATCGGGCAATGGGACAAGCGCACGATTGGGCTCGATAGTGCAAAAAGGATAGTTCGCCGCTTCGGCGTTTTGTGTTTTTGTGAGTGCGTTAAAGGTTGTCGATTTGCCCACATTGGGCAAGCCCACAATACCAATCGAAAGCCCCATTATTTATCCTTTAGGAGTTTTTTGATAAACTCCACCACCATGCGGATTCCTGCACCGCTTGCTCCAAAGGGGTTGATGTCCCATTCTTTTTCGACATATGCGGGTCCTGCGATGTCGAGGTGTAGCCAGCAGTCGCGGTATTTTTCGGCGATGAACTCGCCAAGAAAGAGCCCAGCCGTGATAGCACCGCCATAGCGCGCCGAACCGACATTGCAAATATCGGCGATTTTCGAATCAATCATCTTGCGCAAATGGCGATTGAACGGCAACGAAACAGCATATTCACCGCTTTTTGCTGCCGCCTTGATAAACGAACGCTTTAGTTTTTCATTATATCCAAGCACACCGGTCGAATATTCACCCACAGCAATGGAGCAAGCGCCAGTGAGTGTCGCAAGGTCGATGATATAATCGGGCTTGAAGTCTTGCGCATAGCACAAACAATCGCAGAGAACAAGCCGTCCCTCGGCATCTGTGTTGCGCACCTCGATTGTTGTGCCATTCTTGGCAGTGAGGACATCATCGGGCTTGAACGCATTGCCACCAATGAGATTCTCGGTTGCGCCTACAATGCTATGCACCTCGACATCAAGCCCGAGTTTGGCAAGCACAGCAATGATTCCAAGTGCGGCGCAGCCGCCGCTCTTGTCAGCTTTCATCGTTACCATATAATCCGAAGGTTTGAGGCTAAGCCCGCCGCTATCATACGTGAGCCCCTTGCCCACAACGGCGATTTTAAGCTTCGGATTCTTGGGTTTGTAATGCAGATGAATGAGGCGCGGAGGGTGCACGCTCGCCTTGCTGACGGCATAAAACGCGTTCATGCCCTCTTTTTGGAGATAGTGTTCATCATAAATCTTGCAATCCATCTTCACATCATCGGCAAGCTTCTTTGCCTTTTGTGCGAGATAGTCTGGTGTGGCTACATCAGGAATCGTATTGATAAGGTCGCGCGCAAAATTGACGCCCCAAAGCATCGTCTCACACTCTTTGCGCACGCGTTCAAACTCTTTTGCGTCAATCTCTGCACCGCTGTGGCTTGTGAGCGAAAATACAATCGTTGCGAGCTTGCTTTTTGTCTTTTTGCTTTTGTAGGCGTCAAAGCAATAATCACCCGACAAAAATCCAACCATCATCGCCTGCAATGCCTGCAATGTCTTGCCTTGTCTATCGCATACGCCACATTTTACGGTCTTAAAGGGATATTTCTTGAGCAGGCGCAATGCCTTGCAAGAGGCTTCACGTAAAAGGTCAATATCAAATTTGTCGAGTGCATAATATAAGATTCGATGTGTCGAATCCAACAAATTCTGTTCGGCTTTGCCCTCAAAGCCAAGCGATTCTAGAAGTGTCGAATCCGTTATCCATTCATGCGAAAACTCTTGCCCAAGCACAAACACGAGCGCTGCGTCTGCCTCAATCTCGCCTAATGCACGTTTGTCTGCTACGATTTTCATCGCCTCTCCTTTTTCTTTGTTTGGGTATGAAACACCCACCACACACTAAGTAAGACAATGACAGCGATGGACACGAGAACAAGAGGGTGGTCAGCAAACCAATCGATGATTCCAAAGATTTCCTCGCCAAAATATTCTGTCAAAGCCACAACAATAAATGCCCAAATCCATGAGCTAATCAGATTGATAATGCCGAATTTATAGGCAGGGTAACGCGTTGTGCCGATACTCATCGGCAGCACGGTGCGCATTCCGTACATAAAACGTTGTAAAAAAATAATCAGCCAACCATATTTTTGTAATAATTTGCTTGCGAGGGCAAATTTGCGCCGTTGAGACAAAAGGCGCTCCTGAATCGCGCGCCGATTGTAGCGCCCAATAAAAAAATAAAATTGGTCAGCTATCGAAGCGGCTGTGCCGGCAATCAAGACTGTTGGAACAAACGCCATTTTTTGGTCATGCACAGCAAGCCCTGCAAACACGAGCCCAAGCTCGCCTTCAATCAATGACCAGATAAAAAGAATCACATATCCCCAATCTTCGAGATAATGGTCCCAAAGATTCATGATAAATTCTTCAAACGAAAATCCTGTAAGATGACTCCAAACAAAAACTGCTAAAATGAGGAGCGCCAACAAAAACCATAGATAATAGCTTCCAATAAACCCTATGACTTGCTTGATTCTCACTCAATTCTCCTCGTCCAAATGCCCTTTAACCTGCGCAACATCTTTATCGCCCCTGCCTGAAAGACAAATGATAACAATTTTATCGTGGATTGTAGCACGATTCTTGTAAATGTATGCCAGCGCATGCGAAGATTCGAGTGCGGGAATAATGCCCTCTTTTTGAGAAAGCCATACAAATGCTTTGAGCGCTTCGTTATCGCTGATTGTGTCATAATGCACAAGCTTTTGGCTAAACCAATAGGCATGTTCTGGTCCAATGCCCGGATAATCGAGCCCCGCAGAAATACATTGCGCCTCTTCTATCTGCCCCTCGTCTGTTTGGAGATAATAACTCATCTGTCCATGCAAGATTCCAACGTTGCCATATTTGAGACTTGCCGCACTTGCACCTTCGCCTTGCCCTCCAGCCTCGATTCCAATACATTGCACAGCCTTGTCATCGAGAAAATGTGCAAACAGCCCCGCCGCGTTGCTGCCGCCGCCGACACATGCACAGACAATGTCGGGCAATCGCCCTTCGGCATGCAGAATCTGCTGCCGCGCTTCATAGCCAATGATACTCTGAAAATCGCGCACCATCATGGGATAGGGATGAGGTCCGGCAACCGTGCCAATCAAATAGAATGTGTCGCGCGCGTTGCTCACCCAATCGCGAATCGCTTCATTCATTGCGTCTTTGAGTGTTTGTGAACCCGACGTGGCGGCATGCACTTTTGCGCCCAAAAGCTGCATGCGAAAGACATTGAGCTCTTGACGTTGCATGTCTTTTGCGCCCATGAAAATCTCGCATTCCAAGCCCAAAAACGCTGCGATAGTCGCTGTTGCCACACCGTGCTGCCCTGCTCCTGTCTCGGCGATGATTCTCTTTTTACCCATACGTTTTGCTACGAGTGCCTGCAAAAGTACATTATTGATTTTATGCGAGCCTGTGTGATTCAAGTCCTCACGTTTGAGATAGATTCTCGCTCCAATCTCCTTGCTAAGATTTTGCGCAAAATACAAGAGGCTTGGACGTCCAACATAGCGATGCAATAACTCATGTGCTTCTTCCCAAAAATCCTCATCAAACCGAATCGTGAGATAGAACGATTCGAGCTCAAGCAGTGTTGGCATCAACGTTTCGGGCACAAAACGACCGCCAAAGATTCCAAAATGCCCTCTCTCATCAGGGTCTGAACGCAACTTTTTTGGAACGAACATTATATATCAAGCACACTAAATACGGGGGCAAGCGATTCGATTCGCTTTTTCCCTTCGCATGCAACAAGATTGAGCACAAAGCAACTCTCAACACATTCTGCCCCCGCTGCATTAATAAGCCGTAAGCTCGCCTCTGCTGTGCCCCCTGTGGCAATCAAGTCATCAACAAGCAAAACACGTGCTTTTGGTTTGTCTGCAAACGCATCGCAATGAATCTCGACTTCATCAAAGCCATATTCTAGGGCATATTTCTCGCTCAAAGTTGCCGCGGGCAGTTTGCCCTTTTTGCGCACAGGGACAAACCCAACACCAAGAGACGCGGCAAGCGGCGCGCCAAAGATGAATCCGCGCGATTCAATCGCCACGATATAATCGAGCTTGTAGCTCGCATAGCGCTTTGTGAGCCCCGAAAGCAAGAATCCAAAGGCTTTTGCGTCTTTGAGCAATGTGGTGATGTCATAAAAAACAATCCCGGGCTTAAACCCCTCCACATCGCGAATCTTGCTGCGCAAGTATTGCTTGTCTTCTGCACTCCATTCCATATTTGTCCTTTAGCCTTAGAGTAGAGCCTCAATTTTTTGCTCTAAATCTTTAATGCGATTTTTGTATTTTTCGGTATCCACACGATATTGTGAATTGCGCTGTTTGAGCAATTTAACTTCGTTGCGCAACGAGGTAATCTCATCGGTGAGAATATCGATATTCCCAAGCCCGCGCTGCAACTGCAATTGGTGCTTGCGAATGAGAATCTCCGCTTCTTGCAAAGTCAGCTTGAGCACGGCGCTGCTTCTTTGTTCCTTTTCAGCGACACTGCGATAATACAACGTTTTGACGGTCACAAACACGATAAACAACAAAATCGCAACGACAACCAACCACTCATACATCATTTCTTACTCCTTCGTTTGGATTGCGTCCATCAGGGCAATCCGTTTTTCATGCCTCCCACCCTCAAAGGTGGTCTGAAAAAAAACATGCAAAATTGATTCCACAATGCCAAACCCCAAAACACGTGCGCCCAAACAAAGTACATTTGCGTCATTATGTAGCCGCGCCACTTCGGCTGTGTAGGCATCATGACAGAGCGCTGCACGGATTCCAGCAAAGCGATTTGCCGCGATACTCATACCAATGCCGCTGCCGCAAATCAAGATTCCAAACGCGGAATCTGCCAACACGCGCTGCGCGAGCTTCTGCGCATAGAGTGGATAATCCACGCGCTGCGTGTCAAACGTGCCCAAATCTTCAAATGCGATTTGCTGCGCCTTGAGCCATTGTTTTATCTCTTCTTTGAGCGCAAATCCTGCATGGTCTGCGGCAATGTAACATTTCATATCTATCCTTTAGGCAAGAAATTCGAGCAACCACAACGCGGGCGCAAAAAACAACGAGCGTAAGGGCTCAAACGCCAACACAGCGATGAGAACGAGCATGCCATAATTGCCAACGCGTTCATAGAATCGCTGCAAGCCCATGATTCCAAACCGCGAGAATTGATAAGACAGAATCCATGAGCCATCAAGCGGCGGAATCGGCCACGCATTGAACACGGCAAGCACGACATTGACGAGCAGCAGCTGTGCCAAAAAAATCATAACCCAATCGGGGAAAGCAAACCATTGCAACAAAAACCCCGCAAGGAATGCGAGCGCGAGATTATAAGCGATTCCCGCACTCGCTACGACACTTAAGCCATTGAAGCCACCTCCGACAAACACCTTGCGATTGTTGATGGGCACAGGTTTCGCCCAGCCAAACAAGAAAGGCGCGCCCGAGATATAGAGCAAACCGGGAACGAGGATTGAGCCGAGCAAGTCGATATGCACAAGCGGATTGATACTCAAGCGTCCGAGCAATTTCGCCGTTTTGTCGCCATAGCACAAAGCAGCATAACCATGCGCAACCTCATGCCCGATAATAGCAATAAGCAAAGCAACAATGGATAAAATGATTTGAAGCATGTGCAAATCGATTTCTATCATTGGGCAAGCTCGTTTGCGGCGTCTATCAACGCGCGTTCTGAATCTTCTGCGGCACGTGCAGCACGCATTTCGTTTTCTAATGTTGCGATACTCTTCCCTACGCGATTCCAACGAACATGCAAATCCGAATCGATACTAAAACCCACAGCCCACGGTGTGCCAACAATCTTGCTATATGGCACAGCTCCCCATATCCGTGAATCGCTCGAGCCATTGCGATTGTCGCCCATCATGAAAAACTCGTCTTTGCCCACTTGCAGATAGAAAAAAGGCTCGCCATTCTCTTGGTGCAAGCTCATTGCAACTCCGCTATTGTTGTAAAGATAAAACAAATCTTGAAAAAAATCATTTTCTGGCGCATAATGCACGCCGGGAAAGCGCGAATAATAGGGGTCATAGACAAAAACTTTGCCCATAAACATGCGCTTGCTATCGCCCGCATAATGTTGTGCAATGTATGCGTCCCCTTCTTGTGGACGCAGATAAAGTCCATTGTGCGCATAAATCACCTCATCGCCTTCCGTAGCAACAAGCCGTTTGACATAATGCTGTTTGGGATTGAGCGGATAGCGAAAGATGACAATCTCACCGCGCTTAGGGCGCTCGCCCT
Organism: uncultured Helicobacter sp.; assembly: GCA_947177485.1. Taxonomy (GTDB): domain Bacteria; phylum Campylobacterota; class Campylobacteria; order Campylobacterales; family Helicobacteraceae; genus NHYN01. Next base: position 6,395 of record CAMWUR010000042.1, on the reverse strand, counting down.
CAAATAAATGCCCATTACCATTGAAATCAGGCACGATTTGCCATTCGACCCATGGCAGATGTGGCAATGGGATTCCATAGCTAAATTTCTTGGCAAGCACCAAATCACCGATGAGCAAGGTTGAAATCATGCTCCCAGACGGAATCAAAAACACCTGCCCCACAAAGAATAGGATTGTGAATACAAGCAGAATCACGCCAATCCAGCTGTCCCAAAACCATCGCAAAATTTGCAAGACTCTATGCATGGCTACCCTTGATACGCCTTTGAATCTCGTAAGCCTTGAATGTATTTTGCAGCAGCGAAACAATCGTCATCGGACCAGCGCCACCCGGAACGGGCGAGATAAACGAGCATTTGGGGCTCACAGCCTCAAAATCCACATCGCCACAAATCCTGCCATTGGGCAAACGTGTGATACCAATATCAACGACCACAGCACCCTCTTTGACCATATCGGCAGTGATGAGGTTTGGCTTACCCACAGCAACACAGAGAATATCGGCTTGCCGAGTGAAGCTCGCCAAATCGCGCGTGTAGATATGGCATGTTGTGACCGTCGCATTCGCATTGAGCATGAGCGCTGCGAGCGGTTTGCCAACGATATTGCTCGCGCCCACAATCACGCAATGCTGCCCTTGCAGCTTGATTTGATATGCGGCAAGGAGTTCCATTACACCAAGAGGTGTGGCAGGCGCAAACGCCGATAGATTCGCGCGCACACGACCGATATTGTGTGGGCTGAAGCCATCGACATCTTTGCTTGGGGCAATTGCTTCGAGTATGGGATTGCTTTCGATATGCGGTGGCAAAGGCAGTTGAACGAGAATTCCATGCACATCTTCGTCATTGTTGAGCGACTCGATAATGCGCAAAAGTTCGGCTTGTGTCGTTCGGCTACTTAGGGCATAGAGGCGCGCAACCATGCCAACGCGCTCGCATGCACGTTTTTTCATATTCACATAGGTTTGGCTTGCAGGGTCGTTGCCCACAAGAATTACAGCAAGCGAGGGCTTGTCATTGCAAGCACCCACGAGCGTCGCAAGGTCTTTTTCGATACTCTGTGCCAATTTTTTGCCATCTAAAAGCTGCATTCTGCCCCCTTTACTTTAAAGCTGATTGTGTTATTATAAAAGAAAATTCATTTGTTTTCGCTAAACGAAGGAAATAAATTGCGTTACACTGCTTTATTATTACTTCTTTCTGCAGCACTTGCAGAGGAATCCTTTATCACACAATTTGAGTATGGCAAGATGCTCTATGAAAATCCTCGCGGAATCGGCTGCCACCATTGCCATGGACCAGAAGGACAAGGACAAGAAGTTGCGCGCTATCAAAATAAAAAAGGCATGCAACAAATCATTCAAGGTGGCGCAATTCATAGCCTTAGCATTGAGCAATTTAAGCATGCCCTCGAAGATTCCACGCGCATTATGCCACGCTATTATCTCACAGATACCGAGATTCGCGCAATCCATCTCTATCTGCAAAAGATGCGGGATTTTCGGTAATAAGAATCGCAAACACAGAATGTGGAGGTGCGACTTCGGTCGCACATTAATGAATATATGCTGTTGAACCACACCTCCATTTGTCATATTGAGCGAAGCGAAATATCTCTTTTGTTTCCAAAGTCTTGAGATTCTTCACTCGCTGACGCGACTTCAGAATGACAAAAAAACAAAATCTTCATCGGTGAGTAATGGCAGAATCGGAGGTGCGGTTTTAACCGCACATAAACAGGAATCGCACACCAAGAGTGCGACTGAAGTCGCACCTCCAATTTCACATACTCACTCATTTCAAACTATCCTTCTGCGTTCGCTTTCGCCATAGATTCAGAATCTTGATTGCCAACACAAAAAATACGCCTTCGCTCACAGCGGCGATGACAAATGTATAATATTCAATCTCTTGGAGTGCGCCAATCGATTTGCCAAGCGTTGCGGTTGCAACCAAGAATGTAAGCGGGACACACGAGGAAAACGCACTCAATATCAATGTAAGCAAATCACCAAAAAAACGGCGGTTTGCAAGCAAATGCGCACAAAAATGCAGGCAGAACATAATGCCCATGAGTTGCAATGCATGATGAAATAAATAGGCATTTTCGAGGATAATCTGCACATCAAGTGTGCTGCCGACATAGACAAAAAAGAGAGGGATAAAAAAACCAAAACCGACATCATGTAGCTTTTTGGGTAAGTTTTGGTCGTATTGGAAAAAATTTGCAAGTACGAGCCCGGCAAAAAATGCTCCAAGAATCACATCAATCTTGAGATAGAGCACAATCGCGATAAAGACAAAAAAGAGCATCATGGCAAACCGAATGTCTTCATTCATCTGAATCTGACGCGGAATAAATACGAGCCTAAGAGATGGAAACCACCAAAAAATCACTCGCACACACGCAAAAACAAGACTGATGAGCAGCAAAAATCCCACAAAAAACATGAGGCTTTTATAAAGTTCAAACGTGAAGCCAAGCGTATAGAATCCATTCACCACAACGAGTGCAATAATGCTCAAAAATTCACCAAGAATGCCAATTTGCAGCGCGGTATTGAGCCAAATTTGGTCTTTGCCATAATATTTGAGCAGTGCGACAATCATGCCGACAGACATCACAGGGAAAACGATGATATAAAATGGAGGATATCCGCAATTAAAAACCACGAGAGTAGCGAGGCAATAGGTTGTGGCAAAATACACAATCGCACGTTTAGCAAAGGAGATTCCGAGTTTGCGGAAATAGGTTAAATCAATCTCCATTCCAGCTAAAAACATGAGAAAAAAAAAGCCCATTTTGGCAAGCACAAAAAAGACAGAATCATCAGGACTCAACCAGCCAAACGAGGCAACACAAAGCCCAAGTAGAATCTCGGCGATTGAGGGTGGGAGTTTGACAAGATAACTCAACAATGGGGCAAGCATGAGCAAAATCGAGACCAAGCCCAGCGACATAAAGTGCTGCAGTGCCTCCTCACCCATCGCGCATTCCTATGTCCTAGCTCGCGCCCTCGCCCACGATAGGCAAACCAAGCTTTTGCAGATGAAAAAAATTTTCATTAATCGCATAGACATTCTGCAGCCCACGTTCACGCAAACCCTTAGCAATCTCTGTCGCACCCGCACCTGTATGGCAATAGAGTGCGATGATTTTATCGGGGTTTTCCTCTGCAATGTAGCCAATGCGCGTGGGAGATTCGATATGAATCGAATCCGCAACATGGCTGATGAGATAATAGCCAAGCGAACGTGTGTCGATAAAAATCGTGCGCGATACGTCAAGGTTTTTTAACTCTAATGTTGGCATAGTCTATGATGTCGTATTTTCTTCGACTTCGTCAAATGTATCATCATCGTCTTCTTTGCCCCGTGGTACATATTTGGTATAAATAATCTGAATCGCTGTGATGACTTCTTTGATAATCGAATCCATGAATGAGGAATCATTCAAGATAGATGTTCCATTGCTCACGGTGATTTTTTTCTCGGAAATGAGCCCCTCAACTTTGCGCAACATTTCCTTGTCGCGCTCTTCAAACATCGATTTCGCATTCGAGAGCTGCTGGACAATCAATGCAACATTTTCTTCAGACATCTCTTTGAGCTCTTCACCGCTGCGAAGGAGCATTCCAAGCCCGATTCGCATCTCATTATAAACTTCGCTAAGGTTATGGTTGGGAGACAATGCATGAGATTTGAGGTTTTTCTGCGCAAGCTTGAGAATCTTAATCGCTTCAAGAATGCTTCGCGAAGCAGTCATCAGCGTAAAAATCCGCTCCCTTTGCTCATGGTCACGTGTATGTGGCTGGGTTTCGGTTGAGAAATTGATAATCGAATCGAACAATGCCTTGATTTTTTTCTGATAGAGATAATCAATATCGACCTCACCCTTATACCACGGACGTTTGATGATGTCCTCAAAATTTTCTTTTGAGCGAATATCTTCGCGTTTAAAGCCGATAGTATGAGAGATAATCGCAAATGCGTTGTCATAGAGATGGATCACTTCTTTTTCAATGGCTTCAATCGCAACTTCAGGATAAGCAACAATCTCTGGATTGATAAAGCGAGGAGCGCTGCGGTCTTTGTCTTGGTGAGACTGAATGATTTTATCCAAAAACTTCACGATAAGTGGAATAAATGGCGTAATGAGCACCACACCAAATAGGTTAAACATCGTATGGAACAGCGCTACGCGCAAGGCAGCATTACTTTCAGGGATTCCAACGATAGACGCAATAAAATTGACCATCTCAACAAATGGAAAGAACATAGCGATGACGATAATGGCAATGCTAAAATTAAACACACAGTTGCCTACCGCAAGCTTCTTGCCTTCGATATTCGAACTCAAAGACGCAACAAGCGCGGTAACAACGCCCCCAACACTCGTGCCAAGCGTTGCTGCAAGGGCGTTGTCATAGGTAATCTCTCCTGTAGAGAATGCGATAAGAATCATCGCAAGCGTTGCATGGCTTGACTGCACAATGCCCGTGAGCAGCGCGCCAACACCGACATAAATAAGCACGCCCATATAGCCATCAGCTTTGTAGTCATCAAAATTAATCGTATCGCCCATTGCTTCAAAGCCCTCTTTGATGAACGACACACCCAAAAAGAAAAAGCCCAAGCCAATAAAGATATTCCCGACTCCTTTTGCAGCTTTGGATTTGAGAAACGTCAAAATCATACCCACAACAATCAGCGGCAGGGCAAAATCAGAGATTTTAACCGAGCTCACACCCACAATCAGCCACGAACCTGCGCTGTTGCCGAGATTTGCGCCAAACACAACCGCAAGCCCTTTTGCAAGCGTGATGAGCCCAGCAGAGAGGAACGAGATAGAAATCACCGAGACAAGCGTTGAACTCTGCATGATTACGGTTGCGATTGTTCCAAAAACGATGCTCTTGAAAGTGTTTGATGTTGATTTTTGGAGGATCTTTTCGAGCAAACCATCGCTAAAGCTTTTAAAGCCATTCCCCAAATTCATAATCCCAAATAGCAGAATCGCTACCCCCGCAAGAATCTGTGTCAGCGCCGCATTGATGGAGAGAAAATACAACCCCAACACAATAAAAACGACCATTAAAGCCTGCCGTATGTTGTCCACTTTTGCTCCTTGCTTCTTTATATTTTATTCTTGTATTCTAGCAAGTCTTTGTTTAAAAAAGACAGAATCGGCAACAAATCCAACACGCAAAGACTCTCGAATGCGCTCGATTTCGCACCGTTGCTCGACATGTTTGATTGCCACGAAGCTTCACCTCTCGCAATGACGTCACATTGGAGATACTTTGGAGGTGCGACTTGAGTCGCACTTGATATGTGATTCTCGTTGTGTGCGATTGAAATCGCACCTCCGAAAATATGTAAGCAATAGCTAAAACTTGTCATTGTGAGTCTGTAAGGCAGGCGCGGCAATCCCACCGTATCGACAACCCAGAATCGTTGATTACCACGTTTGTTTCACTCCTCGATGACAAAGGCAGATTCTTGTGCAATATCTATCCGCCACCTATTCGCCTAGAATCTGATAGATAAGCCACACAAAAACAAGAATAATGATTGTGAAAAGAATGGCACGAAACGGAATGCGAAAGCCACTTTCTTCCTCCTCTTCGTCATGCATGCTTGCGAAGATGGGTTCGGTGATGAGCTCCTCTGCAATCGTAAGCGTATGGGGCTTACCATTGCTAAGAATCGAAAGCTGATAAGCGAAATTATCAACATTAATGCCGCGCGCATTTTGCGTGAGGGGCTGAATGAGAATATCAACAACTCCTGGCTTGGACAAATAGCCCTCGCTGCGCAATATTGAAACCCCTTGCCGAATCTTACCCACCTCGGGATTAGCGCTAATCACCTCAAAAATACGCGTCTTGCGCTTGCTTTTAATGAGAATACTTAGCGGTTTATTGATGAGTTTGCCACCTTGGAAATATTTGCCAACAATGATGGCATGGATAAACCGAACAATGTCTTCAATGGCAATCATCTCATCATCGGTATGGAGAATCACAGCCATTTCAGCCCCGCCCTTGTAGCCAATGTCAAATTCTGGTGCGAGAAATTCACAACATTCTTGGTCAATCGGGTCTTTGAGAAATGCACACAAAGGCTGTGTGAGGGGCAAAAGGGGCTTCTCCTCTGCCTCTTTGGGTTGGCTTGCTTTTTTGATTTTGTCGCGTTCCCAATCCGAGCGCATGCGCTCATAACGATATTTTTCAGCCACTAGAACTTTTTCCTTTGCACATCTTCAAGAATCTGCCCCGCAACACCATCGATAGTCTCGACAATCTCGGCAGATGTGTTTGCAACTGACACGGTATCTTGCGTAATATTCTCCAGCTGCCCCACAGCCTCATTGACTTGCGCAATTCCCT
>CAMWUR010000041.1 GCA_947177485.1 uncultured Helicobacter sp. | reverse complement strand
GGGGGGGATTATGCGATTAGGTTCTTTGCATTCTTTTGGTATTGGCTCGAAAATAGTTTTTGGGTTGTCGGCGATATTGGCGATTTGCATGATTATTGTAACGTTTGTTGTGTCGCAGGTGATGGTTGCGATTCAGACAACAGAATCTCAAAAAATGCTCGTCAATGCTGCCGAGGGCGAAGCAGCCCTTGTGAATGGATATTTCAACGAAATCTATGCGTCTGTGAATGCGAGCAAGCAGTATGTCATGCGCAATGTGTGGAGGGGCGACCAAGCCGTTCTTGACAATGATGTCATCGATATGCTTCTTAGCAATCAGTGGGGGGATTTTGGCTATATCTATCTCAACGACCCGCGCTACAAAAACGAGCTCATCAACAACCCCAAACACCGCCTGCCTAATGGTGACTTTATGGTTTTGGCTATCAGAGGCGAAAATAATAAAGTAGAAATTATTCAAGCAGACGAAGTTATCATAACATTTGGAAGCGTTCAAAAGGCTCTTAACACAAGCAAGCCCACCGTTGGAAGCCCAAGTTGGGAAAAAATCAATAATAAAGAATATTTTGGCATGGGCATCAACCAGCCTATTTTTGACCAGAATGGACACCCAATTGGTGTCCTTGGTGTGTTTGTCGATTTGTTGAGTGTCAATGCGATTCTCCAAGACCCTGCGCGCTCGGTGTTCAAGGGCGATTTCAAAGGCATGTATGCGACCGATTCGACAATTGCAGGGCATGGGCGGCGCGAATTTTTGGGCAAGTTTTTGCGCGAAGTCAACCAAAGCCCCACGATGAACGAGCTCAAACACATGATTGAGAATCAAATCGAGGGCTTGTCGAGTTATATCAACTCGCTAGGCGAGTTTAGCCATACAGCAGTCGCAACGATGCATATTGGGGGTAATTTGGCGACTTGGACGCTCATCATCTCTGCACCAGAAAGTTCTATCAACGAACCCATCGTAGCATTACGAATCGCCATGATTATTGCTAATATCACTGTTGTTATTATTGTTGTGCTGGCAATGTTTGTTTTTGTACGTATGCAAATTATTTCTCGTTTGCATATTCTTTCGTCTCTTCTTTTTGGATTTTTTGAATATCTTAATCATAAGGTTCCAAATCCACCAAACTTTGTTAAACCCAAATCGCATGATGAAATTGGCACAATGGCAATTGCAATTAATGAAAATATCAAACAAACACAAGAGGGGCTAGAAGCAGATAAGCTTGCTGTGCAACAATCGGTGCAAACAGCGCAAGCCATTGAAGATGGGAATCTCACCGCACGCATTATAGAAAATCCTCATAATCCACAACTTATTGAACTCAAAAATGTACTCAATCAAATGCTTGACGCATTGCAACGAAACATTGGTAATGATATAAACGAAATTAGTCGTGTCTTTGATAGTTATGTGAATCTTGACTTTACCACAGAGATTAGCAACGCACAAGGACGTGTGGAAGTTGTTACAAACACACTCGGACAAAATATTAAGCAAATGCTCCATACATCGGCGGCTTTTGCTAATGAGCTTGAATCGAGCGCAAAAGAGCTCAACCAAGCGGTGCTTGATATTAACACAAGTAGTAACAACCAAGCCTCATCACTCGAACAAACAGCTTCTGCGCTCGAAGAAATCAGCAGCTCCATGCAAAATGTCAGCAGCCGCTCGGGTGAAGTGAGCAACCAAGCCAATGATATTCGCAATATTGTCGCAGTGATTCGCGACATCGCCGACCAAACAAACTTGCTTGCGCTCAATGCCGCGATTGAAGCAGCGCGTGCGGGCGAACATGGACGCGGATTTGCCGTTGTGGCAGACGAAGTGCGCAAGCTCGCTGAACGTACGACAAAGAGCCTTAGCGAGATTGAGGCAAATGTCAATGTCCTTGTGCAAGGTATCAATGATATGGGCGAATCGATTAAGGAACAAACATTGGGTATCGAACAAATCAACGAAGCCGTGAGCCAGCTTGAACGTCTCACCCAAGATAATGTCGAAATCGCCAACCATTCACAAACAATTAGTGATGCAGTCGAGAATGTTGCCGAGAAGATTCTCACAGATGTGAATCAGAAAAAGTTCTAGTTGCTATTGGATTTGTGATGTGAAAACGAGCAAAACAGGCTTCCTACTAATCGACTTTTGAGATGTTCTTGCTTTTGCCCAAAAAGAGGATTCCAACAACAACGCGCAAAAAAGCAGAAAACTCATAAGACACCAATATCACAAGTCTAATTTTCTTGAACTTATCTAAACTTCAACATGAAGCAAAATCACAGCGCATAGGACGATAGCAATACCTACATAGCCTATCATGCCAATCCTTTCTTTGAAGAATATATATCCTCCTACTGCTGTGCCGATAATGCCTATTGCACCCCATGTGGAATATGCAACACTAAGAGGCAATATTTCAACTGCGAAAGTCAATGCAGTAAATGCTGCCCACACCATCATAATGCACGCTATTGTGTAGCCTTTGTGTGTAAAAGCGTTAGATTTTTTAAGAAACAAATTTGCAAAAATATCCAAAATAGCCGCAAAAGCGACTAGCCCCAATGCCCAGTTCATTTATGAATCCTTATGTGTTTTATTATTGCGCAATTCGGCATAGTTAATAAGTCCAATGCCGCAAAAGGAAAGTGCAATACCTAGTTTTTGCGTCCATAATAATTCTTCATTGAAATAAAAAATACTAAGTCCCACTACACACACTGCGCCCAAAACTTCCCAAATTGCATAGGCAACACTAATTGAAAGCCTTTTGAGTGAAAGAGCCATAAAGTAATAGGAAATCACAAGTAATATGAGCATAGATACAAATCCGAGTATTGCGCCCTCGCTTGCTTTCATAATATTTACTGCAAGCACCTCTGTAAGGATAGCGAGCGTTAAGAAAAAATAGGCTGTTTTAAAGCTCATTTGGAATCCTCCTAATCATATATCGTAAATACAAAGATTTGCTTGTTTTGCTTAAGACAAATCATTTGTATGCTTGCTTTAAGCTGTGGTGTGCGATAAGAGAATGATTTTATAGCATCCCTCTATTTCGCTGCATATTTTGATAGGCAGGATAGCAACAAAAAGTAAACATGTCAAGCTGTTTGGATTGATTAATGTGGAACAATTTTTGCTTGTGATAATTATATGATTTCTAAAGGAGTTAGAGATGCTTATCAACAACATGGCTGCAAATATGCAAAACTATTATGCTGCAACGAAAACTGATATGAAAATAGAACAGAAAGAAACCGAAGCAGAATCCAGAAAAGAATCCAAATCGGCAGCAAGTCCAAAAATGATTGGAACTATCAATATCAGCGATAAACAAGCAGAAAAACTTGAAAAAGCGCTCGCCAATACAGATTTATCAGCTTTAATCAAAGAGGCTCAAGAGTTCAATGACGAGTTAGAAGTCAATTGGAATGCTGTGGTAGATCCTGATGGCACGATTTATGCACGTACCTATGTTGAATCGTTAGCAAGACAATATGAAAATGCTAAAAATACGATTGAACAATATTATGCGTCTGCGCATCGAGATAATCTTGCTCAAGGTAGCGAGGCAGCAGCAATGAATTATCTTGCGCTGAAATATACAAAGTTTGGACGTGACGTTGGTTCTCCCTTTTATCGCTCGGATATGTCCGAAGCAGAACGACAAATGGCATTGCGACAGGAACGTGCGTTGCTGCTTGGCGGGCGCGTTACGTTGGGCGACCCCTATGCGTTGCAATCAAACGGTGGAATGCTGAATATGGAACAGACAGAAAAGATTGCCAAACAGGCTGCACAAGATGTGATAGACCAGCTCATTCGTGAATACAAAAGGACGCATGGCATAGACGAGATTGATGTGCGTGTGTAGGCGATGCCTTCTCAAGTGCGTTTGCTGATTCATCTGCGGCAAAATCCAAGCTCTGCAAAGCGTCATGCTTTGGAATATGAACATATAACATAACACATGGAGGCGCGGTTTTAACCGCACACATTAAATTATAATGAGTGCGACTAAAGTCGCATCTCCATATAAATATTTGATTTGCCATTTTGCTATTGTGGGATTCATTCCCCCTCCCTTGCGGAGGGGGTTAGGGGGTGGGTCATTGCGAGTAAGCGGTGCGAACGTGGTAATCAATGAGCAAAGAATCCTAAATGTTGTCAATTCCTCGTTTGTCATTCTGAAGCCACTTGCGGCTGAAGAATCTCAAACCATAAGAATACATAGTATGATATATCGCGACAAAACTTGTCAATAGCCTGCAAGTTTCGTCATTCATGGCATTTATGGTATTTGCGCTCGAATTTTATAAATTTTATTTTTTATTTTGATTTTTTGGGTATAATGGCGATTTTTAAACAACAAGGGGCTGTGTTTGTGTTGAAGTCATTGCTTATAAGGATTTTATCAAATTATGGCTGGGAAGTGAAATCCAAAGAAGCGAGGCAATGCGTGTCGAGGGAAAGGATAATTCAATGAATTTAATTCATTGAAAGTTAAAGGAGGAATTTATGATAGCAAAAGCGCGAATTTTTTTAGAATTTTTAAGAGAATCAGCAACACAATTTATTATTCCTGTATATCAGAGAACTTATAGTTGGGATAAAAAACATTGCGAGAAATTATGGCAAGATATTGAGAAGGTTGGAACAAACGAATCGGCAAAAGCATATTTTATCGGCTCTATTGTTTATATACTCGAAAGCCCTTATCACCATAGTTCTATAAAGCAGCTTTTGGTTATAGATGGGCAACAAAGATTAACGACTTTAACTCTACTTTTAGAAGCCTTAAAAGAAATTACAGATGATAAGATTGAAGGATTCTCAACAGATGAAATTAGAGATTATTATCTCATTAATCGGTATGGTAAAAATGAAGAAAAATATAAACTTATCCTTACGCAAAATGATAAAGATACGCTCATTTCTTTAATAGATGAAGATAAAACAAAGCCCATACAAACTTCAACTAAAATACAGGAAAATTTCATATTTTTTAAAGAAAAATTAGAGCAAAACAAAGATAAGCTAGAAACTATCTGTAAAGGTATCAATAAGCTTTTAATTATTGATGTATCACTAGAGAGAGACAAGGATGATTCACAGCTGATTTTTGAAAGTATGAACTCTACAGGTAAGGATTTGTCTCAAGCAGATTTGATACGCAATTATGTGTTAATGGATTTAGTTCCAGAGGAACAGAATCAATTTTACGAAAAATATTGGCGCGTTATGGAGAAAGAATTTGGGGAGAATTTCAATAAAGATAAGAAAGAAAAACAAAGCTTTGATTATTTTGCAAGGCACTACCTAACTATAAAAAATGAGGGCAATATCCCAAACTTGGATAATATCTATGAGACTTTCAAAGAATATAGACAAAATAAAAGTCTTAATAAGCAAGATTTATTGATTGATTTGCAAAAGTATGCACATTTTTATTGCATTATGGCTTTTAAGGGAGAAAAAGATAAAGATCTTTATGGGGTGTTTGAAAATCTCAAGGCATTAGATTGCGAAGTAGCGTATCCATTTTTGCTTGAGCTTTATAAGGATTATGAGGAGAATATCTTAAGCAAGAACAATTTTTTAGAAATCTTAAAGATGATAGAAAGTTATGTATTAAGAAGAGCGGTTTGCGGAATCCCTACAAATGCCTTAAATAAAGTTTTTGCATCTATTGCAAAAAATATTGATAAAAATAAATATCTTGAAAGCACATTAGCATATCTATGTCTTTTAAAAAGTTCAGCAAGATTTCCAGATGATAAAGAATTTAATAGAGAGCTCGCTAGTAAAGATATTTATAGTTTTAAGAAGAGAATTTATCTTTTAGATAAACTAGAAAATTTCGATAGGAAAGAGAAAGTGTCTATAAATGAATATACTATAGAACATATTATGCCACAAAATATTGATAACATTAAAGAATGGCAAAGGGAATTAGGAGAAAATTGGCAAGAAATCCATAAAAAATATTTGCATACTTTAGGCAATCTTACGCTTACAGGCTATAATTCGGCATATTCCAATAGACCTTTTAGAGAAAAACAAAATATGCAAGGTGGCTTTAAAGAAAGCCCTTTAAGATTAAATATTGGATTAAAAGACTTGGAATTTTGGAATGAAGCAAACATTAAACAAAGAACAAAAGATTTAGCCAAATATGTTTTAAAAATTTGGACATATCCAAAAATTGGTAAAGAAATTTTAGATAATTATAGACCTAAAAGAGAACAATATACCTTTGTTTTAGATAATCATAAATGCTTACAAAGTGGTAAAAGTAAAGAATTGTTTGAGGCTTTAAGGAAAGAAATTTTTGCTCTTGATGAGAATGTAGAAGAAGAAATTTTAAAACAATACATTGCTTATAAATTGAGTACTAATTTTGTGGATATTATCCCACAGCAAAATCGTTTAAAGTTGAGCATTAATATTTACATTGATGAATTAGATGACCCAAAAGAATTAGCAAGAGATATTACAAATATAGGAACTTGGGGTAACGGAAAGGTAGAAGTAATTTTAAATTCTATGGATAATTTAGCTTATTGTTTAGGATTAATTAGGCAAGCATTAGAAAAACAGCAATAAAGGAATCTCCCCATGCCTCACCTCCACCTCGCCCAAACTAACCAACAAAAGGCTTTTGACATCATCGAGCAATGCCAAATCAAGCAAACATGGCAAAGCATCGGCGCACAAATCAATCTGATTGGTTCGCTCAAAATGGGCTTGCTTGCAAAGCATCGCGATATTGATTTCCATATCTACACGCCCACGCTCGATATTGCGCAGAGTTTTGCGGCGATGGCACAGATTGCAAAGAATCCAAAGATTATCCATGTCGAATATCGTAATCTTTTAAACGAAGAAGATTCATGTTTAGAATGGCACGCGTGGTATCAAGACGAAGAGGAATGGCAGATAGATATGATTCATATCGTGCAGGGCAGCAAATATGCGGGGTATTTTGAAAAACAAGCCGAGAGAATCCTCGCGGTGATGAGCGAGCAGCAAAAAGAAACAATTCTAAGGCTCAAGTTTGAAACTCCCGATGAAATCAAAATTGCAGGGATAGAAATTTATCAAGCCGTGATAGAATCTGGTGTAACAACTTTTGATGAATTGCAACAATGGCGCGCCAATCATCCACAAAATGGAATCATTGAATGGATGCCATAGATTCTGTGCAATTAAGGGAAAAAGATGTTGGAACAAAATATAGAAGAATTTTTAAAGATTAGCGGAGCAATCAACGACGAAAGCCGCGTAAAAATCCTTGCGTTTTTGTCGCGACATTTTCAGGAGCAAAGGCTATTTTGCGTTTGCGATTTGCAAGAAGCGCTCGAGATGAATCAATCGCGCCTTTCTCGTCATCTCAAGATTCTAAAAGACGCAGGATTTTTAGAGTTACAAAGAAAAGGCGTGTGGGCATATTATGGAATCAAAAAAGACCTCGATGATTTGCAAAAACATCTTTTAGACCACATCATGCTTTTAAAATTTCCATTACCAAGCTTTAAAATAAAAAATAATCTAACATGTTATCATAACTCGAAATAAAGTTCTTTTCTGTACCCATTTGCAAAAAATACTATTTGTTGAAATTATTCCAATTAGTATAAATATTGGTAAATAAATAACAAAATTTTATATATCAAAACTTCAATCCATTAAAGATAATTTCAATTCAGCTTATTGAGTTGTTTTTGTATTTCTTCTTCTGTAAGATATATGCCGATGATTCTTTGTAAGCTGCTGCTATCGCCAAGTTTGATAAGCATATCTCCATTGCCTGTGAGCTTTTCTGCACCTGTTTCATCTAAAATAATCTTAGATTCTGTGCTTTTTTGCACCTTGAGGGCTATGCGACTTGGGATATTACTTCGTAAGCTTCCACTAAGGGTTGCGGAATCTGGTCTTTGAGTGGCTAAAACAAGGTGGATTCTCGCTTCTCTTGCCTTTTGGGCTAATCTTATAAGATGAGTTTCAATATCTTTATTTTGCTTTATCAAATCGCTTAATTCATCAACGATTAAAACCCGATAGGGCATATTCTCAAAGCTCTCGCCCTTAGATTTTCTTTCATAACGCGATTCCATCTCCAAAACAAAAGATTCTGTAATGTCTCCTGCCTTATCTGTGCCTAGAATTTCAAGATTCTTTATTTGTGTAAATTCCGCAAAACTTGCTCCCGCTTTTGGGTCAATGATAGAAATCTCAACATTTTGATTATGCAATAAACACAAAATAATATTTTTTAAAAACATACTTTTTCCACCTCCTGTTTGCCCTGCTACAAGCAAATGTGGAGTAGCTTTTAAATCAAAGCAAAAAGGCTTTTTCTCCACACTCATTCCCGTAAAAATCCCAAGCGCATAATCTTGTTTATTTAATTCCTCTAAGCCTTGCTTCAATTCAGGCAAACCAAGATTACGCCATTGCTCTTTAGATTTTGAAATCTGAATGCTATATGTTCTCATCATACTCTTAACTCGCTCAATATAAATGCTTTCACCCAGCTCATCATCAAGATATTGACTCTTGTTTTTAAAGGCTTGAATCTTAGCAGAATCCAAAAGCTCAATTTTGCAGATATGATGCCGATAGGAATCTTCTTCATTCATCAGCCTAATGCCAATTCCTTGTTTTTTGAAATAATCTTGCAATTGAGGAAAATAAGCTACATCATTATTTTTGGGATTTTCTTTTGTCCGCTCCTCTTGCTTCAAGGATAAATGTAAATTATCTAAACACCATTGATAGAAACAATCGCTTGATTTATAGGTATTATCAAGCTCATAAAGCCCCCTTTGGATATAGCGACTTAAAATTTTCAAATATTCTTTATCATCACTGAAAATATCTTTTTTATCTCTGTCAAGCTCTTCTTTGTGTTTGATATATAGCATTGCACGAATAAGTAAATCAAAATCCTCTTTTTTGTCCTTGCCCTTGCCTGTAATTTGCTCTAGGTGATATTCTTTGCCTCTCTCTCCCTCTAACCTTTTGCGTTCCCAATCTGGAGATTCTAGTGGCAAACAAGGTGCATTGAGTGCCCAAGCTAGAGCCACTCTTAAAGCAAAATATTTTGAAAAATCACTTTCTTCTTTGAAGTCAAATCCTTCCCCCACTCTACTTATCACAAGCTCCTCACGATGATTTGTATTAAAATCTGCCATTTTTGCTCCTTATAAAATTTCTTCTTTTCTTGCTCTTTTGATAGTGGCGTGTTTTCTATCTGCTTGGTTCTCTATCTTATAAAGTTCTGCGAGATGAGGTTTTGCATATTCATATTCCCTCTCTCCCATTTCTCCACTATGGGGTAGAATAATCACTTGTGCATTGTTCGTATAATAATTTCGTATAATTCTTGCCCTATTTTCCCTATCTATTCTACTTAATGGCGTATCAATAATAATGGGTAGATTAGAGTTGGATAATTTGCTTAAAGCCCAAAAAATCGCAATCGCTAGAATCTGCTTTTGTCCGCTGCTTTGGTTTTCTACAATGATTTGCTCATCATTTTCATCTTTAAGCTTTATCTCAAAATCCTCACTAATGCTTAATTCCTTGATGTTATCATTGGGTAAAAGTTTTTGGTAGTTTTCCAAAATAAGTGAATGCAGCTCATCTCTTAGTTTATCATTCAACTTTTTTCTATATTGAATTAAGCTAGTTTGCAAAGATTCTAAAATCTTTAGCTTACTATCAATGCGCTCTGTATTGATATTTTGCTTTAGAGAATCGATCTCTTTATCAAGCTGTTCTTTTGTTACTTCTAATTTTCTTAACTCATCTTTTAATTTTTCTTTTTCCTCTTCTTTTTGGGATTTTTCATTCTCCAACGCACCCATTTCCTCTTTGAGTGCTTTTTGTTTTTCTCTTGTGCTATCATCACTGCTTAATTCATCTATGTAATTTTTAACTTGTGCGAGTTTATTTTTTGCGCTTTTTATCTCTTTTATATCCTGCGTTAAACCCACATTTTCAAGCCTTGCTAAAGATTCTTTTAATGGAATAAGCATATTATGCGTGATAAAAGAGTGAGCAAATCCCTTGTTTTCTAGCTTATTTAGAAATTTATCTATAATTTCTTCTATGCTTTTTATATCAAGCACTTCAAATAACTCGCTGTTTCCAAGCTCTTCATTCATAAATTCCTTAAGTTCAGGCAAAAGCCTTTTAAGCACTTCAATATCACTTGCAGAATTGTTTGATTGTAATTTTTGTATCTGCGTTCTCAAATCTTGCAAAAGTGCCTCATTACTTACAAAAATCACACTTTTTATGCTTTCTTTCAATCTCTCTTTTAAAGCAACAAGTTCTTTATCCAACTCATTTTTTTCGCTAATAAGCTCTGCTTGTTCTTTGCTAGAATCTGCACTTAGTTTTTCAATCCTTTTTTGTATTTGTGTTATTAGACTAGACTTTTCCTCAATAAAATGCTCAATGCTTTTAAGTTTTTCTTTGCTATGGCTCAAGTCTAACTCACATTTTTGTCTATCTTGTATTTTGTCCTCAAGTGCGTGTTGTTGCTCTTTGCTCGTTATTTCTCTTGTCATTAGCTCATCTTTATAATTGTGAATTTGTTTAATGAGCGTATCTAATGGCTTAATTTGCAATATTTCCTCAATTTTTCCTTGAAACTCTTTGCGCAAATTATTACTCAATTCTCCCAATTCCTCGCCATCAAAAAAGAAAAATTCTGTTAAATTTGGAGGTAAAATTGTGCCAATTCTCTCTTGTGCTTCTTCGTCATTCAAAATTTCTTTATCAAAATTTAATGTTAATTTTTCCTCAATTTCACCATAAACATTTGTAAAAGCACGAGTGAGGATAAAGCTTTTATCTCCCAAAGTACCCTCAAAAGAGATAAAAAAATCCTCTAATCTCTCTTTTGTCGCTGCTTTGTTTAAGATTCCAGCCCAAGTTTTTGAATCGCCTCTAAGTAATTGTTTGGTAGATTTAATATGCGGCGCAAATCTTTGGATAACATTTGGAATCTCTGCTTCTTTTACACCAACGCCTAAAAAAAGCAATTTCGTACAGCGGATAAAGCTTGTTTTGCCAAAGCCATTATTGCCATAAATGCAATAAAGGTTTTTCCCCTCAAGCTTTTTAAATTCCACTTCTACTTTTCCATAGTAAGCAAAAAGGTTACAAATTGTAATTTTTGATATAAACATTTATGCCTCCTTTCTTTGCTTGCTCGTTTTATCCTCTACAAGCTTTTTTATCTCTTCTTTTATCTTGCTTGAAGCATTATTTTTACCTCTTAACCCTGTGGTATTATAAATGTCTATACAAGTGCCAATGAGATTCTCTAGCTCTTTAGAATCCACCCTGTCTGCCACTTCTGCCAAAAGTTCCTTATGTAAAACTCTGCTTTGTTTTAATTTTTCATCTTTCATTCGTCCTACCTCCTGTGCTAGTTGTATTGCTTTATTTTCAAAATCAAATTCTTTGCTCCACTGCTCTTGTATTGCGCGAATTTGTGCATCTGAAATTAGTTCACTGCCACCATTTTGCATAAATTCTCGCTCTGTTTGCAAAAGTCTTTTTAGAATCTCCACACGAATTCGACTTAAAAAGGGTCCAAGTCCTCCAACCTTATACACCGCTCTGCCATCGCGTTTGTAATCTGCTCTTGCATTGCAATCCTCCCTTAAAACTTTAATGTAATTTCTAAATTCATTGAGAGGTTTTAGATTCTCTTGCCCTGATTCTATAAAACCCTGCATTGATTTATCTTCGCTCACCACCGTGCATACCCAGCAACCAAATCTTGAGCCGCCACAACTGCTTTGACTTAAATCTGTGATAAACTGACACTCCTCACCACTTGCTTTGGTATAGAGTGAAAACAATTCACTATGGTCTTTATCCCACAAAGGCTTATGTGTGCTAAGATATGCCCATACTTCATCAGTACTCCACTCTGCAATGGGTGAAAAAGTAAGCGTGTCAGGGAAGTCGTGATGTTGGGAATAGCCATCTTCATTTAGGATTCGTTTTTCTATGGATTTTTTACGATTACTTGATTCTGCTTTTCTTGAGCCGAGTATCAAAAGAGCAGAGCCATATTTTTGTGTGATTTGAGCCACTTCTGCCTTAGCCGGAGTGATTTTAAGCCTCTCGGTGCACCACCTAAAAGTCCTTGTCGGGCTAGGATAGCCTTTGCCGATGAGATTGACCCAAAAATCATCTTTGGGTGTTGGGCTCACCTGCAAGATTTCAAAAGGGATATTATTTTTTCTTGCATGGCTATTGATAGAATTTATCACTTCTTTTAAAAATCTATCAATATGTGGAGCTTCTACAAGCGTATTTGAAGCAATGGCATAAGTCTGCCTTCTTTGATGTGGCTGCAAAGAGACGAGCATTTCATAGACAAGTTGCAGCGCACAAGTAGAATCCTTACCACCGCTAAAGGCAATGACCCAAACTCTCTTGGAAGAAAGGAATTTTGTTTTTAGTTTTATTAAGGTCGCATCAATCAGAGATTCACATGGAGAAAATACCGCATTTTCTTGAATACTAGAGATAGGCTCAAAACCATTTTCAAAGGCTTCCATTATCCCGCAATCTAAATAATAGACTTGTTCAAATGGATAAACGGATTGGAAATCTTGATTTTGAATAATATTGTATGCTAAGGCTTTAGATTTTGTCGCACTAAAGCATACAATCAAAAGAGGTTTATTTTGCTTACAAGCTTTATAGGAACTTACAATATCTTGTTCATTTTTGTATAATATTGAATTTTCTAAATGTGCACTCAAAAAGGCTTGTTTGCTACGAACGTCAAAAATATTAAAGAAAGAAAGCTCTTTTTTCTGTAATGATAATAAATTAAGCTTTTCGGCGGTCATTTTTTAGCCTGCTCCAAAAGCTCATAATGCAACAAATAAATCTTCCCATTTGCCTTGATTTCGGCATTCCTCTGGGCTTCGTTCATCGTCTTAATCACACCACGCATTACTAACCCTCTTTTTGCTGCAATTGCAAGGCACGTTGCAAATCTTCTTCAGTATCGATTCCAAACGAATTGCTTTGCACCTTCACCATTGCAATCTTTGCACCATAATAGAGTGCACGCAATTGCTCGAGTCGCTCGATTTTTTCAAGAGGCGCGGGTGCAAGTGTGCAAAAATGGCGCAAAAACGAAACACGATAGGCATAGATTCCAAGATGTCCATAATATGTCTCTGCACCATGTGGAATAGGCGAACGTGAAAAATATAATGCAAATCCATCTTTATCCACAACAACCTTAACAAAATTAGAATCTTGCGCTTGTGTCGAATCGATGGTGCGGAATGCACTCGCAATGCTTGCTGAAGGTGTTTGTGCTAAAAGATTGCGCACAGCATGGATAATCTCTGGTTCGATAAACGGCTCATCACCTTGCACATTGACGACAATTTCATTATCACCAAGTCCCAAAATCTCTGTGGCTTCTGCAAGTCTATCTGTGCCGCTTAGGTGTGTCTTTTTGGTAAGAATCGCACGAATGTTGTGCGCCTCACATGCCTGCACAATGCGTTCATCATCAGCCGCAACAACCACATCATCAACCTGCAACGCTTGCCGCGCAACCAACACAACCATAGGGATACCCATTATAGGATAAAGAACCTTTTGGGCAAAACGTGTTGAAGACAAACGTGCAGGTATGATGACCATATAGCGCCCTTTCATCGATTTTGTCTATTATACCTAAAGAAGCTTGTAAGAAGCTTATATTTTGACAATTTTTATGGCTATGCGAGCGGAGCCACAGCCTTGAGGCACACATTATGCTAATTGCTACTCAATGTCAAAAATCGCCACACATTCCCGATATTCGGATTCGTTGAGTGCCCAATGGTATCGCTGTCACCGAGCGTGCAGAGTCTCAACATTAATATATCAATATATATTGATATATTAATCTATTCATGCTACAATGTTCCTTGAAATTTCAATGCATAAGGAGTTCGTATGTCTCTCTCAACCGAACTTCTCAACGCGCTGCAGAGCTTTGCGGTGTATTTCGTTGAGCTTTCAGTCCTGTTTCTTGGCATCAATATGCTTGTGAGCTATCTCAATGCGAGGTTTTCGCAGGCTATCCAAAGGCACTTGCACGCAAAATCCACCTCAAGCTATCTCAAGGCGATGCTGCTGGGTGCGATAACGCCCTTTTGCTCGTGCAGCACCATTCCGTTTTTTGTCGCGCTGCTCCGCAACAAAATCTCGCTGGGTGTGAGTTTTTCCTATCTCATCACCTCGCCGCTTGTCAATCCCATTATTGTTACAATGTTTCTCGTTTCATTTGGAATCAGCTTAACTTTAGCATATATATTTTTTATTACTCTTGCCGTTTTGCTGCTTTCTTTGGGAATCGAGCATTTGAAGCAAGAACAATTGATTAAAGAGGAGTTTTTGACGCAAAATAACTTTAAATCTTGCTGCGCCGATTCTGTGGTAAATCCGCAGGCAAAAACGTCCAAATTCACCACGCAAAGCCCTTGTTGTGCACAAAATAATTTGGCAAAAACGCAGAGTTGTTGCGCAAAGAATCTACCCAAAGAAAAGGTTACGATTCAGTGTTGCGAGCAAGGTGGAAAATTTAGGGATGCTTTTAAAAAATATTGGCGCACAAGTTTTGCGGACTATAAAAAAATCTTGCCCTATTTAATTATTGGTATGGCGATTGGCGCGTTTATCCATGATTTTATCCCGCAAGGAAGTTTGGAATCCACACTCAAAGAGTTTGGCTATTTCGGTGTCGTCATCGCCGCTTTTATCGCGCTCTTGCTCTATATTCGCGTTGAGGCAATCATTCCCATTGGTTTGGGGCTCATCAATGCGGGCGTTCCTCTTGGCGTGATAATGAGCCTACTCATTGCAGGTGGTGGTTGCAGCCTGCCCGAGCTCATTTTGCTTAAATCCATTTTTACGATGCGCCTTTTATTGATTTTTATGGCAATGGTGCTTGGAATCGCGATAGGATTCGGCGCTCTTGTTTTAGCATTTTGGTTGTAAAATTATTCTATATGGAATCTAGCCTCGCATTGTGCAGGGGCTAGATTCTTCTAGCTATCCTATTCATCAAATCGCTATGTTTTTATGCGTGCTATTGCATCAAGCTTTGCCAAAAGTTCGTCTGCGCTGCTAAATTCATTATCGGCACATTTTTCTTCGCCCCATTTTGCTTGGAGATAGGGAATGCTTGCGTTCCTAGCAGCGCCTTCATCTTTGAGGCAATTCCCCACAAAAACACTCATTTTAAATGGTGCTTTGGCAATGATTTTATGAATCATCATCGGATTTGGCTTGGATTCTATCTGTGGATTTGTGCCAATAATCATATCAAAATATTGGGCAATATTGTGCCTTTGTAAAATTGGCTTCAGCCCATCTTGTGGCGCATTAGACGCAATGGCTAGGAAATAATTCCTTTCTTTGCATGTTTGCAACATTTCGCGCACATTTTCAAACAATGCCGCTTGTTCATAATATTTAGAAAAATATTTCTCGAAGCCCACTTTGTAACTTTTATGGGGGAAATTCTCGATTCCATAAAACAATTTCGCGCAATTGAGGTTGGGTGTGTGAATGGCATGTTGAATACTCTCATTAGTAAGCATAGAAAACCCCATATCCTTGCGAATGGCATTGACAGCTTCACAAATTGCGCCTTCACTATCGAGCAACGTCCCGTCCATATCAAAGAGTACATTTATCATAATTTCTCCTCATCATAGCCTCTAATTAAGAGGCTAAAAGTGATAAATTCCATTGTTGCTCCTTTTGTATTTGTGTGTTGTGTTGAATCTGCGCTGACAGCGCCTGCAGCTGCGCCCTTTGCGCTTAAATCTTTGGCGGCATTTTTGCTTTGGTTTGAATCGCAACCCTGCAATCCCAAAGCTCCCGACAAGCCTATCATACCGCCTGCAATGCCCAAGATTGCGGTGCTTCGCAATAGCTTGCGTCTTTGTTTGTCCATTGTTCTCCTTTGTGAAAAGATGTGCGCATATTATAAGGCATGACACCTAGTGTTTGTCAAGGGGGAGGGGAAAGAATCCATGCTTGATAATGCTTTTAGTCAAAGAGCACATTAGAGTTGATTATCTATAAATCTCGCTTCTGTGGGCGATATGAATAGCATAAATCACAAGTTTTTCATCAAGAATCTCACAAATAATGCGATAGTCTCCAACGCGATACCGCCAAAATCCCGACAAATTTCCAATGAGTGCCTTTCCTATGCTGCGTGGATTCTCTAAGGATTGCAATGCGTCTGTGAAACTTTTAATGCGCTTTTGAGTAGAAATATCTAGCTTGCAAAATTGCTTCTGCGCCTTTTTGGAATACACAAATCGCATTAGATTCCTAATTGCCGATAAAGCTCATCGGCGTCTATACCCTCATCTCCATTTAGCCTGTCTTTACGCCCCTCTAATGCAATGGCTAAATCCTGCAAATCTTGCATATATGCCGCGAGCGCCTTTTGCATTAGCTCTTCTTTTGTGATATGCTGCTCTTTGGCAAATTGCAGATAGAGTTCTTGTAGCTCTTGTGATAGCTCTAGTGTGATGTGCATAGTTCTCCTTTTGTTTGGGGTTTAGTGTCAAAGGTTTCTTATCTTATTTAGCTTTTCATAGCCTTTTGAAACTCTTCTATACTTTTATGCCTCTTTGTCTTTCCGTTTTTACGTTCCTTTTCAAACTCTTTAATCGCTTTTGCAATCTTATCGGAATGTCCATCTTGTTCTATGGTGATTTTTGCCTTGCTTATTTTTGCAATCTCTTCAAAAAGCGGCAAAAACTCTTTGCTTGCGTTTTCGATGATGAGTGTCATTGTGTGCTCCTTTGCTTTTAGGATACTTTAATTAACTTGAGCTATTAGAATTTGAGAGTTTATCTTCAAACTCTTTTTCAATTCTTACTATAAGTTCCTTAAACTCTTCAAAATCTTTATTTATGTTAAGTGTTTTAATAACTTCATTGGCGAATTTAGATTTTTTATCAGAATCCGATTTAATTTTATATTTTTTCTTGCCTTGAATTTGTTTAAAATTTTTGCCTATCTCTTGTTGGAGTGTGCCCTCCAATCCTTTAATGTAACATTCTAATTTTAATTCCTCCAATAAATCATATTTTTTTAAAATTTCCAAAGGATAGAGCATTTCAATGGGATAATTTTTTAGTCTTATTATATCATCATCTTTAGATAAAGATTCTATGTCTAATGTATAAATTGCAGCATATTTAAGATTCTTCTTAAGGTCTTTATATACCGCTATTCCCTCTTTATCATAATCGCATAAAAATAATATTTTTTCATGAGGAATCTTAAGTTGTTCAAAAGCAATAGCAAAGTGTCTCATATTATGTACACCATTACACACAATAATTTTAAAAGGAATTTTTTCGCCTTTTAGCTGATAAAAATTCTCAATATGGAGCTTGTCTGTTTCGCCTTCAACCATTAATATCTTATTAGATTGTTGAATTTGCTCAATGGCACTCATTGCATGATTAAATGTCATCACGCCTTCGGATAATTTTTCTATAATCTCTTTTTTCTCAATTGGACGTATCTTTCCTTCTTCCATAAAAAATAAGTCTTCTTTTTCACAATAAGCAACACTTGAAAGACTATGCGTAGTCATTATCACTTGACAGTTAAATTTTTCTACCACTACATTTTTTAGAATATCTATCAACATTTTTGCCATTTTTGGATTGAGATGTGCATCGGGTTCATCTAAGAGTAAAACAACAGAATCAAGGCTTGTATTTTCATGCTGCCATAGAAGAAGAGAGATAATAATTTGCTCTCCTAAAGAAAGTTGATTAAGTAGAATTTCATTTCTATTTTGTTTATCTTTACAAATTAGCTGGATATTGTCTGATGAATTTCTTGAAACTTCAACTTCATATTTTGGATAATATTGTTGCAAAATTGCATTGATTTTATCAAGAGGATTTTTCCCAATTTCTTTTTCTACCTCTTCTTTAATTTCGCTGACTAGTTTTTGTGGATATTGCTTTTCTAGCTCTCTTTTGCATTTATCATACCTAATAAAATAATGACCAAATATATTTAATAAAAGTTCTTGATTAAATATTGCGGGTATAGAATTAAAATTTATATCAGTAAGGGTATCTAACCATTGTTTCACTTCATCTTTGCTCATATTTACTAATATATCCATTATGGTCTTATTGTGTCGTTTTAAAAAGGGAACAAATGGCTTAAGATGTCTCATGAAGCTATCCCTATACGTTCTAATTAATTTTTGTTGCGCTTGATTAAAGGTAGCAAAATTTTCTTCTAAAAAATCTTTAAGAGTAATAGTTTTATTACCAAATTTTTGGAGCTGATTATTTAAGTCTTCATAATCGCTATCATTTAGTGTATTTTCAATAGCTACCCTAAGAGAATCTTTGTTGGTATCATTATAAGTGTACTGTTGATTTTGAAGCACAATATTATCATAATATCGGATTTTGCTATTGAGAAAATTTTGAAAAATAGAATGTTGAGTGTTGTCTTTTGAGAGAAAGCTGATTTGCTCCAATAGTGCTGTTTTGCCTGAGCCATTTTCGCCAGTGATAACAGCAAATCTTGGAATAGCATTCCATTCAAATCCCGCCTTAATATTTTTATAACTTTCATTTGCCCTAAGGCTTGTTATAAATCGTTCATCTTTTGTTTCATCGTCAGACATTGGATACCTCGTTTTTTGGATTTATAATTCTAATCTCATTGTCTGTGAGATTGTAGAGTCTATAGACTAAAGAATCAATTTCAGATTCTAGTTTGCTTGTGTCAATTGTGAAACTTCGATTAAGGATTTTACGCTCACTTGTAGCTTTAACTATCAAATAACTCACTATGACTCCCCACTTCAACACAGGTTAAAACTAAAATTTCTGCTTGCTTCTGATAAATCAAAAGCAAATTTGGTCTTATATGGCATTCTCTAAAGTCTTTAAATTCACCCTTAAGCTTGTGGTCTTTGTGCTTTCGCTCCAAAGTTTCATTATTTGCGAGCTTATACACAATATCATCAAGCAGGATTCTATCGCTCAATGCAAGCCTTTTGCGCCGCTTTTTATATTTTATTGAAGTATGGATTTCAAACATTTACGAATCCATAGCCTTTTTATAGCTCTCAAAATCCTTAAACTTTTCCACTTTGCCCTGCCTTACTTCTTTGATTGTTTGCTTGAGGGATTCACTCATTTTTTTATCTTGCTTAATCGTTAGCTTTGCCCCTGATGCTTTAGCCATATTTTTAAAAGCCTTGATTAAATCCTTATTGGCATTTTCCACGCTTAAATTTACATTCATTGATTGCCTCCTTATTCAAGATTATTTGGATTCCACAATTTTAATCTCTTCATCTGTGAGATTATAGAGTTGATACACTAAAGAATCGATTTCAGATTCTAAGGCGCTTGTATCGGATATTTTGTCATGTTGAGGGCGAATGCCCGAAACATCTCTTTTCGAATCCATTGATTTTTTGCTTAGAGATTCTTCACCTGCTGGCGCAGGTTCAGAATGACAATCAGAATCTTGTTTGTCATGTTGAGCTTTTGTAGAAAGCGAAACATCTCTATTATTTTGAAGAGATTCTTCACCTGCTGCCGCAGGTTCAGAATGACAATTGTTAATTTTGTCATGTTGAACTTTCACAGAAAGCGAAACATCTCTATTATTTTGAAGAGATTCTTCAGTCTTGCTTTGCAAG
>CAMWUR010000040.1 GCA_947177485.1 uncultured Helicobacter sp. | reverse complement strand
TTCTTCAGCCTAAAGGCTTCAGAATGACAAAGCATGAGATTTGTTTTGAGATTCTAAATGTGGTTATTTTCTAAGGGGGACAAGGGGGGCTATTTGCCAAAGCAAATAACAACATGTTTGCGTTTCTTATGATAATTATCCCCTTATCCCTTAATCCCCCAAACCCCTGCACGCTCTTCATTTGTGCGCTACGCTTGTATATGTCATGCTCCACAGCGCTGCATCTCCATTATCCCTTTGGCATGAATGGAGACGTGCGTACTGTGGTGGGGAGTTTGGAATCGATGAGCAATGGCAAGTTGAGTTGTCATTGTGAGTGTCCGCGAAGCAATCATATATTGTGTGAAAGGATTTTAGGATTGTTTGGATAGAATATTCTTGCAAGGTGCGAATCTCCCCACAGGAGTTGCCGCTCCTTGTGGGGTGGTTTGCAAATCCTCCTTGCGAGAGGAGGTGATGCAAATGAAAAAAGTCAAACACGTGCTCATAATAGCCTATCTTGCTTTAAAAATCGCTTTAGCGATTCGCGAGTGGCTCTAGGTGTTTTTCGTTTTCACACCTCGCCCCCCTGCGTTTGCAGGGGGCTTATGCAAAATCTCACTTTCCAATGCGATTCCGCAATGCCCCATAACAAAGCAATGTTTGAGATTCATGAGCATTTTGCATCATTGCGAGCCACACGAGCATGGCAATCTGCGATTCTTGCTTATCCAACGTCGTTAATTGCTCCACTGACTCTCGCAATGACGAGACGGCAGATGGAATTCACTTGCTTCGCTCCACTCACCATGCAATCGCTTGAATCTTGCCTTTGGGCAGGGCAAAGAGATAGCTCTTGTTATAATTAAGACGAATGATTCCAAGCGAACTCTGGGCAGGCGTGTGTTTGATATACATCACCGTTTCACCATCAATAGAGAATTGTGGATTCTGATTCACGCCTTCGATTGTGAGCTGACGAATGTAGTCGCTCTTGGTCGAGGCAAGATAGAGGTTGAACGCGTTGGGTGCAAACTCATTGTCGCTATCACGACTTGAATAGACGATATATTCGCCAAAGGCTGTCGCGAAATTGTTGTTACGTCCATGATAAACAAGCTGTTCGACAACTTCTGCTCCGTCAATCCCTGTCGCAAAAATGTTGGGATAGCCCAAGCGGTCGGATACGAACATCACACGTTTTTCGTCATCGATGAAATGCGCCTCGACATCGATTCCTGCGTATTTTGTCAGCTGTGTGAGCCGCTTTTGCGGAATGTCATAGAGAAAGACATCAGATTGTGCTTGCGGCGCCATTGTGAGCAGAATTTTCTTACCATCTTTGCTAATATCAGTAATGGCAAGCATGCCTTGCGAATTGAGAATCTGTTGGTTGGTTTTAGTTTGGATATTATATTTGAACAACGTTGGTTTGTCGAGATATTTCGTATAATAAAACTCTGTTTGTTCTTTATTTGCCCATTTTGGGAAGATATTCAGCCGATTGTCATTGATGATAACCGATTGGAATGTGAGAGTATAATCCGCAAGCACAATCTGTGCAACGCTTGGCGCTGTGTTTTTTGAGAGTAGCACAAACCGCTCCATCCAATCGATTGACGGCGCACCGATGTATTGATTAATATCCACAGCCATTTTGTGTGCAAGCAAGGGATAATAGTTCTCCTGACTCACGCTATATCGCTTATTGAGCGCTTCTTTTTCTGTCGTGATGTCATAGAGATAGAGTTGCGTTACAACGCCCGAGCTCTCCAGCCGCACAGCGACTTTTGCCACGAGATGCACGCCTTTGGTTTTATAATCCGCATAATCAATGCCCTGTTTTGTTTCGCCCTGCTCTTGGACATTGAAATGCCCGCTAACTTTCAAATCGCCAATCAACATCTTATGAACCCGCGTGATAATGGGTTTTGTCTTCGCACTCGAATCGATATATGAGACATCAATCACAGGCAAAACACCGCTACGGCGAATGATTTCCATTGTTGCATCGACTGCAAAGGCAGCATGGCACAAAAAAAATAAAAGGAATAATTTACGCATCTATCTTTCACTCCCTATTGTTACAATAATGCTTGTTTGCCTCTTTGAGGCATGGATATATTTGGGAAATGCAATATGTTGCATGTCGTCCAAAAAAACGCGCAAAAGCGCATCAAACTCGGAATCTCCTGAAGTTTTCTGCACACGATACGAAAAACGTCCTTGATAGTCGATGGTGATGAGCACCTCTGCGCGCAAATTTTTGCCGCCAGAGTCTTGATATTTTGCAAGCTTCCAATGCTCGCTCAATAGTGCATCGACTTGTGCATAGTATTCATTATATTCCCCTTCAGGAACACTAAAGTTAATCTTGTGTTGCACATCGAGTTGTGAAAGGATTTTTTGCACATCGTTTGTCATCTCATCAGAACGAAGCGAATCGCCCTTTTTGCGCGAAGCAAACGCATCGCGATTATCGCTTATCTCATTGGGTTTGGCAACAACCTTATCAGGAACACTCTCAAAAAGCTTTTTGATTCCAAGCCCAGCCACGGGAGTCTTTGAACCCACATTCTCTGTGGCTTTTGAGGTTTTTTGTTTCTGCTCGCGCTCTGTCGGGGCAAGCTTTTTGTTGGGCTTAGTATTTGGGGCAATATCGAGTGTTACCTGAAACTCGATTTCTTTTTGCGTGCTAAAACGTAATGGCTTGTCATCAGGAGCAAAGCCCAAAAATGCAAACAGCAACACGAGCCCAGCATAGACGGAGAAGGAAATGACTCCGCTTGCACACCACAACACTCTATCCATCGGTAACCAACGCAATACGTACAAAGCCTGTTTCTTTGACTGTTTTAAGAATGTGCATGACATGATCATAGAGCAAATGCTTATCAGCGCGAATCGAGACTTGTGTATTTTTATCATAGCCATTAGAAAAAAGCGCGAAACTATCAGCAAATTCTTTAAGTGTGTAGGTATTGTCTTTGATGTAAATCACCTGATTTTTATCAATCCGAATCTCAATCTTAGAGTCCTCTTGAACCTTAGAACTCTTCGAGCCTCGTGGCAAAGTAATTTCTTCTTGATAAACGACAACAGGTGCCGTAACCATTAGAATGGCGAGCAAGACAAGCATAATGTCGACCAATGGAGTGATATTCAAATCAGGATTTTCGTCCCAATTGAAATGCGAACTCACGAACTTTGCTCCACATCGACATGTTCTCCGGCAACAATCATCTCGATTTGCATTTGCAAAATTGTCGCAAGCTCAAATGCAGAACGTTTGAGCAAGAGATGAAAAGAATAGGCAGGAATAGCTGTGAGAATCCCTGTGGCTGTTGCAACAAGGGCTTTGGAAATCACGGGGGCGATGACTTCAAGAGTCGCGCGAGCACCCTCGCCAAGCTTGGAAAACGCATCGAGAATCTCGACAACCGTGCCAAAAAGACCGATAAAAGGCGATGTCGATGCAACGACAGCGAGCATTGTCAGCCCTAATGTCGCTCGGCTTGTCGCTCGATGTTTGCCGACCTCGAGTGTCTCGCGGCTCATGCCCACGCGGCGCTTGCGCAATGCGTAGCCAAGCAAAGCAGAACGTGGAATCTTGCGCACTCCTTCAACAAGAGATTCGAGCGTTGCCCTCTCTTGCCCGATGAGAGCAGAGAGGACAAAATAGCGATACACAAAAATCCATACTGACAGAATAAAGTAGGTTGATAGCCATAATAAAACGATGTAGGTAACAATCCCACTCGATGCAAGATAATTGCCAATCTGTTCGCCCACTATTTGTTCTTTACACCTGTTTCAAGACGAGAAATGACAGCGCCCATGACAAAAGAATCGCTTTTTGCTTTTTCAAGCAATTTTTTAGCATTATCCAATGCCGCAACAATCGCGCTATCATTATCTCCCATAAGCGCCACAGCACCATTTGCAAGCACATCAACCTTTGTATTGCTCACTTTGACATAGCCAGCATCGACAGCAACGAGCTCACGTGTGCCATTCTCACTTTCAAATTCTATCACACCTGTTTGTAATAATGTCAGCACATCGGTATGTCCGGGCAAAACACCAAATTCACCCTCAACTCCGGGCAAAACAACATTTTTGACTTGACCCGAAAAAATACCACCTTCAGGTGTGATAATATCAAGCTGCAACATTTCCATAACAGCTCCTTATTAGCTAGCTTTTGTTTTGGACTTCTCTTTTTCAGCTTTTTCCAAAACTTCGCCAATGTTCCCGACCATATAGAACGCACTCTCCGGAATCGAATCGTATTTACCTTCAAGGATTCCTTTGAAGCCTTCCAATGTTTCTTGCAAGGTTACATATTTGCCCGGGCTACCTGTAAAGACTTCAGCGACAAAGAATGGCTGCGACAAGAAACGTTCGATTTTGCGCGCACGTGCCACAACATTTTTATCCTCTTCGGAGAGCTCGTCCATACCCAAAATGGCGATGAGGTCTTGCAAATCTTTATATTTTTGCAACACTTGCTGCACACCTGTGGCGATTTTATGATGCTCTTCACCCACAATTTGAGGGTCGAGAATCCTCGATGTCGAGCCCAATGGGTCAACAGCAGGATAGATTCCTTTTTCAGCAATCTTTCTTTCAAGCACGGTTGTCGCATCAAGGTGCGCAAACACAGAGGCAGGAGCAGGGTCGGTAAGGTCGTCAGCAGGGACATAGACAGCCTGCACAGAAGTAATCGAACCTTTCTTAGTCGATGTAATCCGTTCTTGCAATTTACCCATTTCGCTTGCCAACGTTGGCTGATAGCCCACGGCAGAAGGAATCCGCCCAAGCAACGCTGACATTTCAGCACCAGATTGAGCATAGCGGAAAATATTGTCGATAAACATCAATACATCGCGTCCTTCTTCATCGCGGAAATACTCTGCCATTGTCAAACCCGTAAAAGCAATGCGATTTCTTGCTCCAGGGGGTTCATTCATCTGCCCATAGCACAAAGCCACTTTATCCAAAACGCCGCCTTCTTTCATCTCATGGTACAAATCGTTTCCTTCCCTTGTGCGTTCACCCACACCGGCAAAGACAGAATAACCACTATGTTTATAAGCAACATTATGAATGAGCTCCATAATCACCACGGTTTTACCCACACCAGCACCACCGAACAAGCCGACTTTTCCACCTTTTGAATAAGGTGCAATCAAGTCGATGACCTTGATTCCTGTTTCAAACATTTCTGTTTTGGTGCTTTGGTCTTCAAAGCTAGGCGCAGCGCGGTGAATCGACCATCGTGTTACATTATCGAGCTGCTCACCACCATCAACAGCCTCACCAATCACGTTAAAAATGCGCCCCAAAACCTTATCACCCACAGGCACAGTGATAGGCGTGCCGCGAGCAGTAACGACCGCATTGCGTGTGAGTCCCTCTGTCATGTCCATAGCGATTGCACGAATGCGGTTGTCGCCAATATGTGCTGCGACTTCAAGGACAAGATTTTTCGCATGCCCTTCCACCTCGAACTTGACATCTAGCGCTTCATTGATTGCAGGTAGATAGGATTCAAAATCAATATCCACCACCGCACCCATCACCTGGGTGATTTTACCTGTTTTATTCCCTTCCATAAATTACACTTCTCCTTTTTGTGATTTTGCCAATCGATTATTTCATCGATTCAACGCCTGTATTGATTTCGACAAGCTCTGTCGTAATTGCTCCTTGCCGTGCTTTGTTATAAGCAATCGTTCGATTCCGAACGAGTTCACCCGCATTGTTTGTCGCAGAATCCATAGCCTGCATACGCGCGCTATGTTCAGCAACCAAAGAATCCACAAGGGCAAAATACATGCTAAACTCAACATATTTCACAGCGAGTTGATTCAAAATCTCTGTCTCGCCCCCGCTTGGCTCGATTTCAATAGGAGCATGCACTGTCGTTGCCGCATCTCGAAGCATGTTCGATGATTCAATGGGCAAAAGCTGCTGCGTTTTGAGCTCTTGTGAAATCATGTTTTTAAAGCCGTTGTGCACCAAAAGGACACGGTCTGTCGTGCCCTCTAAGAAATCCGCAACAACCTCATTGATGAACTTTGAAGACTTTTGATAATCAGGCACAGAACTCAATTCTTCAATACGTGAAGCAAGCGACATGCCATTGAAATCAAAAAAAGAAATCCCTTTTTTACCAATCGCATGCAAGCAGACTTTTGTATTTTTTGCCTTATAAATACCAACCAATCTCATTATCTCTTTGATAGTCGTAGAATTGAATCCGCCACAAAGCCCCTTATCGGCTGTAATAAACACAATATCGACTCTCTTGGGTTCACCTTCGCGATGAGCAAAAAACGGAATATCCACACCGCCCCCTTGCTCCTGCAAACGATCATGGATTTCTTGAAACACAGCAACAATCTTATCTGCATACAAACGCGAACGACGCGCCATCTCATCAGCTCTTTTGAGCTTTGATGTGGACACAAGCTTCATCGCTTTTGTGATTTTTTGCGTACTTTTGACGCTTTGAATCTGTGTTCGAATTTCCTTAAGGTTATTTCCCATGATGATTCCTTAAAGTTATGCTTTAAAAGTCGTTTTGAATTCCGCCAAAGCTTTATTCAAGGCTTCTTCTGTTTCTTTATCGATGAGTTTCTTGGTACGAATATCCTCAAAAATCTGGGGATAACGTGCTTCGATAAACGGATAGAGGTCGGCTTCAAATTTGTTCACACGATTTGCAGGAATATCGTCCATAAATCCACGCGCACCGGCAAACACAATGACGACTTGTCGTTCGATAGGCAATGGCGCATACGGAGGCTGTTTGAGAACCTCAACCATTCTTTGTCCGCGCTCGAGCTGTCGGCGGCTCGCTTCGTCCAAATCAGAAGCAAATTGCGAAAACGCCTGCAATTCGCGATATTGTGCGAGGTCGAGACGCAATGTACCTGCCACTTGCTTGGTTGCCTTAATCTGTGCTGCACCACCTACGCGCGAAACCGACAAACCAACGTTAATAGCGGGCCGCACGCCCGAGTTGAATAGATTGGTTTCCAAGAAAATCTGCCCGTCTGTAATCGAAATCACGTTTGTGGGAATATACGCAGCGACATCGCCCGCTTGTGTTTCGATGATAGGCAACGCGGTGAGCGAACCAGCGCCGAGCTCATCATTGAGCTTCGCGGCACGTTCGAGTAATCGGGAATGGAGATAGAACACATCACCAGGGAATGCCTCGCGACCAGGAGGGCGGCGCAAAATCAAGCTCATCTCGCGGTACGCCACGGCATGCTTACTCAAATCATCGTAGATAATCAGCGCATGGCGACCGCTATCGCGGAAATATTCACCCATTGCCACACCTGCATAGGGAGCGAGATATTGCATTGCAGCAGAATCAGACGCGGGCGCATTGACAATAATCGAATATTCCAAAGCCCCGTGCTCCTCGAGCTTGCGCACAACTTGCGCAACGGTCGATTCTTTTTGTCCAATCGCAACATAGATACAAATCACATCTTGCCCTTTTTGGTTGATGATTGTATCGATTGCAACGGTTGTTTTTCCTGTTTGGCGGTCGCCAATAATCAGCTCGCGCTGTCCACGTCCGATAGGAACAAGGGCATCAATTGCTTTCAAGCCTGTTTGCAAGGGTTCATGTACAGATTTACGTGCCATGATTCCGGGAGCTTTTTCCTCGAGGAAGCGATACTCGGTTGCTTCGAGAGGCGATTTGCCATCGATAGGCTCGCCAATCGCATTCACCACGCGTCCAAGCAACGAATCACCCACAGGAACGCGAATCAGCTTGCCCAATCGCTTAACAGATGTGCCCTCTTTAATGCCTCGACCAGCACCCAAAATCACAACACCGACACTGCTTTCTTCGAGACTTGATGCCAAACCTTTATCGCCTGTGTCAAACTCCACCATTTCATAGGACATCACATTTTTGAGCCCATAGACTTTTGCCACACCATCAGCATAGCTAATGACCTTTCCTGTCTCTGCTATATTGATGTCAATATTGAAATTCTCAATCCTCTCTTTGATTAGAGAACTAATCTCATCTGCTTGTAGTTTTGCTACCACTGACCTACTCCTTTCATGTTTTAATTAAAATGCTCGCAGGATATGCTCACGCAAATCACTGACAAAACGTTCTTGCGAAAACGCAACCTCAACGCCCAAATCTTCAACAACAAGGCGCACACCCTCTTTGTCTGAACGTTCATGTTTGAGTGCAAGATTGACATGCAGTCTTTGAGCAAAAGTATTTTTGATGTTTTCAAGCGTTGCTTCATCAAACGTCTCCTTACTCGAAAGAATTGCTACATATTCTTTATTGATTGCTGCAAGAGTCGCTTCGAGTTCAGCGCAAATCTCTGGGATAAGGGCGAGACGATTCTTTTCGCCTAGCAATCGAATCAAATTCTGCATTCCAATATCGTTACTCTCAACAATCTGCAATACAAGCTCGACTTTGCGCGCATTGCTCACATAAGGAGCGGCGATAATTTCGCAAAATTTCTCGCTCGCAAATGCAGAGCGCACTTTTTGCAATGACTGCAACAATGGGGCAACCTCTTGCCCACCAAAACTCTGAACCAATGCCTTGACATATCTTCGTGCAATCAACTCTTTCATCACGCAACCTTTTTGAGTAGAATATCCACATAGGCTGTTTTGTCAAGCCGCATTGCATCGCTCCTAAAAAGCTCGTCAAGAATCTCGGAAATCGCTGCTTGTTCGGCTTTTCGTCTCTCAAAATCCATAAAATCGTCATATTGCTTATGTAAGAGTTCCATATCTTTTTCAGCAGATTCGGCAATTTTTTGTTTCAGAATCACAGCCTCACGTTTGGCTGTTTCGACGATATTTTCGGCTTCTTGCTGTGCGCTTTGCACACGTTTTTGAGCCGATTCAAGCGCTGTTTTGGATTCCTTGAGTTTTGCCTGCACCTTGTCTAACTCGCTCGCAATCCCTTCAGCACGACTTCTAAAAAAGTTCCGCAATGGAGTTGCGATGAAATAATACAAAATCGCAGCAAACAACAAGAAATTGAGCGCTCGTGGCACAATATCTTTAGGCGTATCACTTGCTCCAAACAAAAGCGTTGGTAGCAACAAAACACTCCCGACAACAAACCATTTCATACAATCCTCCTTAGAGTTGTTTGAGCTTGCTTCGCAAACTCTCCTGAAAAGCTGGCATTTGCGCACGTAAGGACTCTAGCAGCCCATCTGTCTCGCTTTTGAGGTTTGCAAGATAATCCGCCTTTTGGCGCTCAATCTCTGCCCGTTTCACTTCAACCTGTGTTTCTGCAAGTTTCCGCGCGCTTTCCTGTGCTTCCTCTTTGATATGTCCTGCTTCTTTGCGAGCATTTGCAAGAATGTTCTCCGCCTCTGCTTGCAAGACAGCGATGTCCCTATCATTACCACGAATGCTCTCCAAGTCGTTTTTTATCGACTTGTCCCGATTGTCCATAAACGACAACAAGGGCTTATAGAGGACTTCGTTGAGAAAATACACCGAAACCACGAAAACCACAAAAACCAACAACATCAACAATGGATCAATGTCTAACATAACTCGCTCCTTACAAGATTATCCTATCAAATGCAAGTTTGATTCTTGCTTAAAAAAACTGCTCCCGCACAAAAGAAAGAAAATTTGTAACGCTTTGTTTAGTTTCAAACCGAAATTGCAGGCAATTCCCTGTTGCTTTGAGGACAATGCCTTTTTCACTAAGCTTTTGCGCGATGAGATGAATCTCTTGTGGGTCAATCCACTCTTTCTCATGCGGGGCTTGGCGCAGCTTGCGAATCGAATCTTCTGTCTCGCGGACACTCAAATGCTCGTTCATTACGCGCTTGGCAATCTTTTGTTGCACATGCGGCTTGAGCGAAGCAATGCTTTTTGCATGCCCTTGCGAAATTTTGTTTTCCAACACCGCTTCAGCAACGGATTCTTCGAGGTTGAGTAACCGCAATGTGTTTGTGATTTGTGCGCGACTCTTTGCCACCTTTTGCGCGAGCTGGTCGTGAGTGAAATGGTATTTGTCAATCAACTCTTTGTAGCATTGTGCGAGCTCGAGCGGATTCAAATCTTCACGTTGAATGTTTTCAATCAATGCGAGCTCGCGCAGCTCGTCCCAAACGGCAACATCGATAATAATCGCCTTGATGCTGCTCTGCCCTGCAAGCTTTGCGGCACGTAATCGCCGCTCGCCCGAAACGAGCACATAGCTATCGCTATCGGCATTGTTTTCGCAAACCAAGATAGGCTGCAAGATGCCATATTCACGTATCGAATCGCTCAATTCTTGCAGTGCCTGTGGGTCAAAGGTTTTGCGCGGCTGCATAGGATTAGGGAGAATGCTGTCAATCTCGAGCTCACAAACCATTCCTGTTTGGTCATTCAGTGCGTCAGTATAGGCTTTTTCTGTTTCGCCCAAAAGATCGTTGAGCCCCCTGCCCAAATGTTTTTTTGCCATTAGCTTTCCATGATGAGCTGTGCGAGATTTTGATAGGCGATACTCCCGGGTGAACGCACATCATAGAGAATCACAGGCTTACCAAAGCTCGGAGATTCAGCGAGTTTGACACTACGTGGAATCACGATATAGGGGCAATTCTCGGCTTGACTCTGCCGTGCATGTGAATCGACAAGCTGCTTGAACAAATGCCTATCAAAATGTTGCACCAAATCCTCAAGAACCTGCCTTGATAGATTATTTTGCGTGCTATACATCGTGGGCAAAAAGCCTTTGATAGAAAGGTTTGGGTTGATTGTTTGACGCAAGAGCTTGACGGTGTTGAGCAATTGCGCAAGCCCTTCGAGTGCAAAAAACTCGCATTGTATGGGGATAATCACCGAATTTGCGGCTGAAAGCGCATTGATTGTGAGCGGTCCAAGCGCGGGCGGCGAATCGATGATGACATAGTCATATTGGTCAATGACTTCTTCGATTTTCTGGCGCAACACCGTTTCGCGCCCGTTCTTTTTTTTGTTATACAACTCTTTCTCAATCCCCACAAGCCCAATGTTTGATGGTGCGACAAAAAGTGTCGGAATCGACGTCTTCTGAATCACTTGCGAAAGCTTTTTTGCGCCAATCAGCACATGATAGATATTGAGCTCAATATCATTGCGGCGAATCCCGAGACTCGTTGTCGCATTCGCCTGTGGGTCTGCATCAACAAGGAGCACTCGATGCTCTGCTGACGCAAACGATGCGGCGAGATTCACCGCCGTTGTTGTTTTTCCTACACCGCCTTTTTGATTTGCAATCGCTATAATCTCACGCATAAGCTGCCTCACTCCCAAAATCTAAGACTCAAATCGAGCATTAAAAAGTATCTCACCATGATAGAAAAGTGTTCCATCATCGCGCAGCTCTGCCTCTTTGAGCGGCACGAGAACACCTCGATGATGAAAGCTAAACCCTTCATTGTTTGCAAATTCTAGCCTATAATTGCTAAAAATCTGCTTCCATGAAATGCGTGCGAAATCTTTTGCGAGATATTTTTCCAAAAGCCCATCACGAGGCACTTCTGGCTCGAGTGCGCCATATTGCCCCGAATCGAGATTGAGCCCGATTCCGCAAACAAGAGTTTCGCCAACAACTTGCACAATCACACCGCCTGCCTTTTGTGCGCCGATATACAAATCGTTGGGATATTTGAGCCAAACGCGCGAGCCTCGCTCGGCAAGCACATCTTTAAACAACCACCCAAAATACAGCGCGCTTGCATGCAGCGGCAAATCATGCGGCAAAGATTGCTTTGCAAGCGCGAATGAAAATAGCAGCGCGCTAGGCGCGTTGTCCCAACGATTCCCACGCGAACCGATTCCATGCGTTTGACGTTTGGCACACACAGCAAAAGGCGGTTGCAAGGCATTTTGTCGCAATTGTGCGACAAGCCATGTTTGTGTTGAATCCAAGCAATCAAAAAAAACAATCTCCACATTGCAACCTTTTGCCATTCAAATACGCAAACGCGCTCATCTCGTTTTTCGATGGCGGCTGCACCGTTTGGACAAGCAGTGCCCCGCGCGCACAACCCACCACAACGCCATCTTTGCTTACCGACAGAATCTCGCCGCACGCACAATCGCCGCGCGATTCCACGACTTTTGCGCGTTTGAGTTTGAGCCCACTCTCCAAAAACACACCGGGAAAAAGCGCATAAGCACGTATTTTGCGCACAATCTCGGCAGCGTCTGTAAAAGAAACCAACCCATCAGTTTTTACAATCTTTTGGCAGCTGCTCGCGTCTGATTGCAGCTGTTCAATCGGGCGCAAATGCGCCAAGCGCGGTAAAGAATCAAGCAACAACGAAGCAGCAGCATGGCTTAGTGTCTCAAACAGCGCGCATGCGTCTTGTTCGCCAATGCACACCACACTCTGTGCCACCCACTGCCCGCAATCCATCTGTGCATTCATACGCATGAGGCTCACGCCGGTCATGCAATCGCCCGCAAGTAGTGCTTGTTGAATCGGGCTCGCGCCGCGATAGCGCGGTAGAAGCGATGCATGCAAGTTATAGCAGGGCGCGATGTCGAGGATTGTTTGGGGCAGAATCTTGCCATACGCGGCAACAATGATACATTGCGGAGCGAGTGCGCGCAATGATTGAACAAACGTATCATCGCGCAAACGTGTTGGCTGCAACAGCGCGCCTGCAAAGTCGGGCGGCAGCACACGTTTGACGGGGCTTGGCGTCTTGTCCGCTCTGCGCCCCCGCACCTTGTCTGGCTGGGTGCAAACGCCCACAACCTCGATATTTGGCGCTTGCAATAGTGCGCGCAAAATCACAGCGGCATATTCGGGAGTTCCCATAAACACAACTCTCAATACATTTCCTTTTTGTCCGATTATCCCACAACTCACATTATAAAAGACTAAAGGAATCTCTCATGGACGAAACACTCAAGCTTAGCGCTGTGGCGGTGATGATTATCTATCTCGCCTTTTTGCTCTATATCAACCGCGACTATCTGCCCTATTATAAGCACTGGAAATCCAACAAAAAATCAAACAAGCGCGGCAAACATTAGCGCGGCATAGGTAGTGGCGCTGGTTGCGGGCGATGATGCGGCTTGTGTGGTGGGCGCGGAGGATAGCTCGGATAGGTTGGATAAGTGGGGTAAGAATGCGTACCATAATAATAGCCATCGCGAAATCCATCTTCATAACTATCGGCGCTGCCGCAATAGGCTTCATTGTACCACTGCAACCCAAAACGTTCGCGAAAAGCCTCAATCTCGCGTGCGAGCTGTTTGGCATATTCTTTGTTGCCATACTCTGCCTCGCGCTCTTGCGCACGCACCATTGCGCAAAGCCGATCTTCGGGATAATAATCCATCGCTCCCCTCGCCCATACAAAACCAAATAACACAATCCATTTCCACATGATGTCTCCTTTTTGCGATTCTAAGGCTCAAAAGTTAATATTTGCTGCACATGTTGCAGCACATGTGGGCAGCTTGCGATATAGGGGCGCACCAAAGGAGGAATGCGGAGTTTGCGGCATTGTTCTTTGAGCGGCTTTGGAATCGCCCTCCTCAAAAAAGGCGCGACAAAGACGAATCCATGCGCAAACCCAACCGCAAATGCCCCGCCAAGGACACAATGCAGATTCTGCCTCTCCATTTCCTTGCGCTGTGCACCTGTTGGGACATAGCCAAGCTGCTTGAGCGCCTTGCTCGCGGCAAAAGCCGCTTGCGCACGTTCGCTTTTGCAAAGCAAGAGCCGCTCAATTTGCATGGTTTCGAGCGCAAAGAGTTGCGCGCGCTCCTGCTCGAGAATCTCGAAACTGCGCGCAATCTGGGGCGCAAACGAATCCGCCAAAGAGATGAGCCATGGGCGCAACGTATTGCGCGTATAGCGCAAATCTGTGTTGCTCAAATCTTCAAAAAAAGGCAGATTGCGTGCGCGCAAATACGTATATAGCGCGCTTTTTGGAATCGCATGCAACGGACGCAACAATGTATAGGACGTCTGATTCTGCGTGTGGCGAATCTCTTCGCTGACACCAAGAAGCGAATCAAGCCCACAACCCCTCGTAAGCGCAAACAAAAGCCATTCTAGGCGGTCGTTGAGCTGGTGTGCAAGCAGCAGATGTACATAGCCATGCTGCTCAATCAGCGATTCAAAAAATGTGTAGCGCACAGCGCGCGCATTGTGCTCGAAATTATGCGCAATCGGTGGAGAATGATGAACAAAGCATTGTTTTTGAAATTCTTGAGCAAGATTCTTTGCGTGCGCCTCTTCGCGCGCACACTCGGCGCGTGTGTGGTAGTTCACAAACGCAATATCAAACGCAATGCCTCTTTCATGCAGCAGAAAAAAGAGGGCGCTGCTATCAACGCCCGCCGAAAACGCAAGCAGATTCTTTGTTGATTGCAACCTTGCGCACAATGTGGGCGAAATCATAATGGGGCAACGAGCGTTGCGAGCAAATCATCGCCCACAACCTCGCAAATGCGTGCGCGATAAAAGCCGCTTGTGGGTGTTGTGGCAAGCAGGCTTTCGTTAATCAGAATCTCGCCATCAATCTCGGGCGCACAGCGCATGTCGCGCGCGCGCAACAACGCCTCGTATTCGCGTTGCGCTGTGTCAAGAACAATCGGAATCTCGCGTCCAACAAGACGTTGTAGCTGCGCCTTGTGGTGTTTGGCAACCACCGCATTCAAGCGCTCAATTCGCGAATGTACAAGCTCGGGCGCAACCTTGTGCTTGCTTTTTGCAGCCTTTGTGCCTTCTTCGTCAGAATATGCAAAAATATTGACTCTATCAAACGCGAAATCCTCCAAAAACGCGAGCAATGTTTCAAACTCTGCCTCGCTCTCCTCTGGGTGTCCCACAATCAGCGATGTACGCACAAAACTGCCCGGCA
The DNA here is from genome assembly GCA_947177485.1 of uncultured Helicobacter sp. Classification (GTDB taxonomy): domain Bacteria; phylum Campylobacterota; class Campylobacteria; order Campylobacterales; family Helicobacteraceae; genus NHYN01. The sequence goes on along the minus strand of CAMWUR010000040.1, from coordinate 5,269 downwards.
CAGCGCGCATGAGATTCAAAAGCTCTTTGTGGCTTGCAGCATCGCTGCCGCGCCGCATTGTTTTGAGCATCGAATCGGCGATATGTTGAATGGGCATGTCAAAATAATTTTGCACGACCTTTGAACGGGCGATTGTCTCGATAAGCTCGGCATTTGTGCTGCTTGGGTAGAGATAGAGAATGCGTGCACTGCGGAGATTTGGCACAGAATCAAGCGCCCTAATGAGCTGGCAAAGCCCGTCTCGCTCGTGTTTGTCATAGAGATACGAGCTGCTGTCTTGTGCGACAAAGCTGATGTCGACATAGCCGCGCGTGGCGAGGTTGCGCACTTCGGCAAGCACGGAATCGAGTGTGCGCGATTGCAGCCTGCCCTTAAAGCTTGGAATCGCGCAAAAACTGCAATGTTGATTACAACCTTCAGAAATCTTGACATAAGCATGGATGGACGCATTGCTAATCACACGTTCGTTTGTGTCGTCTGCCAAAAACACGTGGCGGCTCAAAAAGCCCTTTTTTTGCGCAATCATCGCATCGATTTTATCATAATCCCCAACGCCTGTGATGATGTCAATCTCGGGGATTTCACGTTGCAGCTGCTCCTTGTAGCGCTCGCTCAAACAGCCGCTGGCAACAAGCAATGCGCCTTTTTTGCGCCGCTTGATGGCATCAAATAACGTTTGCAAGCTTTCTGTTTTTGCCGCTTCGATAAATCCACATGTATTGACGAGAATCACGTCAGCATCTTCGAGCGCGCTCATCTCATAATCCTTGAGCCTGCCGAGCATCACCTCGCTATCGACAAGATTCTTGACACAGCCAAGCGAGATAAAATGAAGTTTTTTGCGCACAATCTGCCTTTGGGGTTTTTGAGATTATAATATAGAATCGCAAATACCCTAGCATGGATTCCTCTTGTCATTGTGAGGCAAAGCGAAGCAATCGACAAGCAAAGAATCCCGAGCATTTGTCATTCTGAACTCGCATAAGCGAGTGAAGAATCTCATGTTGTGAGAATCATGAGATGTTTCGCTAACGCTCAACATAACAAATGGAATCTTTGGAGGTGCGGTTTCAACCGCACATAATAGAGAATCGCGCACCCAAGAGTGCGACTGAAGTCGCACCTCCGACAGCTTTTATTCGCTATTGCTCATGATTCTAAAATTCCCAACCACAGCGCTTCGTCTATGTTATGCCTTTCGGCTCGAACATAGACGTTGCGCGCTGTGGTTGGGACGTTCACATAATGAGCAATAGCAGATAAGACAATCTAGGATTCTGTCCTAGCGAGGCGAAGCCCAAGCAATCCTACCTCCGTATCTCAAAAAAAATCCTGCTCCCAACATAAGGAGCAGAAAATGCTGTGTGTTTGGGCAGCAAGATGAGTGCATAGCCACCTTGTGTGTCCAAGTCCCAGATTCGATAAAACTCACGTTTGGTGCTGATATAACGTCCAAAACTCGGGTCAAAAATGGTTACAAAATCTCCAACATGATTGAGTACAACGATAAAGTGGGGATATTTTGGGTCATCTTCGACCTTGACAAGCACAGGAACGGTGAGTTTCTCGAACACCTCACGTGTCATCTTGTATGCCGCATTTTCATAGCCAAACTCCTTTGCCACCTTGCTCAAAGCCGAAAAGCTCACCATATCCGTTGTGTTGCCCAGCTTGTCGAGGACGCTCGCCTCGTCTAGCTTCTGTGTTTTGTCAATCAGATTAATCAATGTCGCAAGCGCCGCCGCTCCACATGATTCTTCGAATTGCTGCCGCACAACATCGGCATTGCGCATATCCGAAAGCGGCTGCACAGCAGCAAAAAGGGGTAACACAAACAACAAGCAGAATCTTAGAATTTTTTCCATAGGCTTATCCGAAAAGAGGAATCAGGCGCAGCGCCCGAGCCAGCGGCGCTGCCAGAAATGGCAATTGCTGTGCTTGCATTAAAGCTATAAGTCGCACCGATTGTGAGCGAGGGCAACAGATAGGAGCTTGAAGTTTTGATTCCGCTCACCTTGCTTGGAGCTTGGTAACCTTGCTCAAGCTCAAAATCAAGCGAGACTTTGGGGCTTAGCAACACAGAAATATCCATTCCGACAAACAACGAATCGCCAAGCTTGAGCCTGCTTTCTTTGAAATTGCGCTTGTGGTTGTAGCGCCCGCCGACATAGAGTGCGTACACGACAGGGTCGCTAAAACTCTGCAAGCGCACATCGCCCGAGAAGGAACGCAGATAGAAGTTCTTGTCCTCTTTCTCCAAGCTTTGGCGTTCGATAAGCGCGGCTTGCAAGGTGATTTGGGGCACAAAATCAAGAATCGAAGGTGTGGAATAGGACGCGCCAAACCAAAACGAATCAAACGCAAACTTCGATGATGATGTAAAATCTTCGCCATCTTTCTCGCTTTTGCTATAACTCCCAACACCAACGGCGAACACATCGAGACTCGAATCCACCGTATAAAGCAGCATTTGCTGCAACGAGACATTCTTGCTCTGCTCGCTCACCTTCTGCGCGCTTGTGTTGGGATAGAGGCTGTATTGATAGTCGCTACTGCCCACAAGCATGAGCGATGTGGTACTTTTAAAGCCCTTCTCTTTGCCAAAGAGCGTGTCGATTCCGATGGGTTCAGAAGCCCAAACGCCCGCAACAAGGGCAATCAACGATAGATAACGCATTAGAATCTCCAGCCGTGCTGCACAAACACGCTAATCGTAAAGTTTTTAGGTTCGTATGGATTCTTAATAACACCGAGATGATTCACGATTGGTTTACGGTCTGCCTGATTGATTTTCCAATAATCCACGACAAATCGTGTGAATGTTTTCGAATCACTGCTCGTTTCTTTCCAGCCAAAGCTCGCTTTCGCGCCAAAGCCCTTGTCTTGTTTGGCATAATAATCCTCTTCATCTGTTCCAATCTGCCGAATCAGACTCGCATGCCTGCCTTCAATCAAATGCTTATAGCCCAGCGAGTATGTCCAAGCAAACGAGGGACTCGCGGCAATCTCGCCTTCGAGCTCGATGGGCACATAGACATAGATTTGCGCACGCTTGAATCCTGCGGTGTTATGATAGAGATAGCGGTAGCCGATTCCGCTTTGCAAAAACAAATCATAGCTGCTGCTAAACCCGAACAAATCGACTCCCGCCTTGAGCTGCCCATCGAAGGTTTGGCTCATGGTTGTCATTTTCACCGTTCCCTCTTTGCTTGTGCCATCGAGGGGGTCGTTCCGATAATGTCCGCGATATTGCCCAACTGTCGTGAAGCCATCGCCCACCGCCTCGAGCTTGGCGAACTGATAGCGATAGCCCAGATTCGCATTCGCATTGAGCAGAAGCTCGTTTGTGTGCATAAGCGAGGGCTCGCTATATTGGTTAAAGCCCGCACCAACGCCGAAATTGGCGATGATTCCGTCCTCTGCATGGAGGATTCCAAGAAAAAGAGCGCATAAGAATAAAGTTTTTTTCATGTTGTCCTCCTAGAACATGATTCCAAGATAGATTCCGCTACGAAACGAAAAATATTTGGGGGTATATAGCGAAACATCGCCAAGTGAACGGTTGTTGAGGACATCATAGACGCCCGTTTGCACAGTCTCGCTTTTGGGCACAAAGCGCGCCATCAAATCATATTTTACAAAAACATCGAAAGATTGGCTTGCGGCATAAATCAACTTAATATCGCCATGCAAGCCCCAGATTCCGCTCTTAAGGTCGGCACGTACGGCATTGTCCGAATCGCTATTCTCAAAACGTAGATAATGGTCTCTGTCAAAAGCCACAATGTAGACGTAAGGTTTATGTGAATAAAAAATCCCCGCTCGATAACCCAGACTGAATTTGGAGGCAATCGCATTTCTGCCCTCGAGGTCGAGCTGAAAGAAAGTAGTGCTACTGACAGAGCTTATAGGAATAAAACTCAATGAGGTGGATTCGTCTCTAATTGTTAAATAGAGATAAAGTTCATCGGTGGTTTTCTGAAAGATTGGGTAGCCAACATGTAGTCCCATAGAGAACTCTGTTCTCGCAACACCAGAAGGAAAGGTGTAGGGGAGATTTTCCATACCAACGACAAGCACGTCGCCATCGCGATTCTTGTATCCTCCAGCTCCAGAGAGTGATGCATCAAGCCCTAGCCGCCAGCCATTCTGAAATTGATAGCCGAGCCTGCCATGGATTGCGCCAAGATAGCGATGTGTGATTGTGTCGAAGTCGTCATTATCGCAGTCATTGTTATTGTTGGTATTTTTATTGTAGTTGTATAAGAGTGTTCCCCTCTGCATTCCCATATCGAGCATGCCATACAGCCCGCTATCTTGGGCAAATAGCAATGTCGGAAAAAGGAGAGGAACAAAATATTTGAGAAGTTTTGCCATGTATTTCCTTTTTGGATTTATGCTTGCGTTTGTCGTTTTGCGACAACGACAAAAAAGCCCGCACTCTCCGAGAGATTCTAGGCTTCGGAGAATACGGGAACAATGCTCTAGCTCGCCCTTAGGGGCGAGCTACTATTTGAAGATGCAGACAATTGATGCAATGCACCAATTTTTACCTTTGAGCTTGGCAAAAAATCCACCTCCATACACTTCGTCCATTTCGGTGCTGCTAAGCTGATACACACCTGCGCTCTCGCTTGTGAGTGCGCCCGCACTTGCGATTGTGAGCAAGTCTTGCTCATGACTTGCGATTGTGGGCAAACCTTGCGCATTGTCTGTCGCGACTGGGGTTTGGGGGATTGCAAATGCTGTTGTTCCGAGGATTGTAAGGGCAAGAACGCCCGCTGTCAATTTTTTTGTTGCCATGATTTACTCCTTTTTATGACAAAATTCATGCTTGAGTACTTGGAATTGATTTTACTCAAACATGTGATTAAAGCCCGAAGGCTCAACTAGAATCTGATAATACAACGAAGACCTTTGCATTTGCGACCAAATGGCTTATGCTTAAGTCCAGCAGGCAATAGTTTTCCACCCTCGACCTGCTCCATCTCTGCCTTGCTTAGCTTTTGCACACCAACGTTGTTTTGCGAAACCGCATTATTGCTTGCCGCAGCTAGCAAATCATGTGTTTCGCTCTTTGCGCTTGGTGTTGCAAACGCTAGGCTCGAACCGATTGCCACACAAAGTGTCGCAACAGAAATTCTCTTGAGCATTACATTGTCCTCCTTTCATTTTTGGCTCTTCACCCTAGCAATGAGTGCGATTGAATCCAGCTTCCGAAATAGAAATTTGTCATGTTGAGGCGAAGCCGAAACATCTCATGGGTTTT
>CAMWUR010000039.1 GCA_947177485.1 uncultured Helicobacter sp. | reverse complement strand
ACATCTAGCCCAACTTGGTGTGCCTGCATACCACTAACACCAGCCCATAGTGCTCTCATCATAATTTTGCCCTGCCTTTTTCCCTAGTTTTCCAAAGCTTGAGCAAACTCCGTTCCATTTTTCACACAAAAATACATGCCCCCGTTTGGCAAAGGCACGCTTTGCGTTGCAACACCATAAACCTGCTCAATGCGCGATTCACAAAGGACATCTTGCGGAGTGCCGCAGCAAAGCAATGTCGCGTCTTTTATCATTGCTATCTTGTTGGCAATGAAGCAAAGCTCTGGGTGGTGCAAAGTCATAAGAATCGTCTTATCACGCAATGTCGTGAGGATTTCCAAAAGGCGAAAGGTGTATGACATATCAAGCGCGCTCACAGGCTCATCAAGCAACAGAATCGGACAATCTTGCACCAAAGCACGCGCGATGAGCCCGAGCTGCTGTTGCCCTCCCGAAAGAGTGGCAAATTTTTGCGAAGCGAGGTGGGCGATTTGCAGAAGCTCGAGTGCTTTGAACGCCTTTTTTGTGTCGCTCGCACGATAGACAAAAGCACTTTTTGAAAATGCGCCCATCATCACGATTTCGAGCAAACTAAAAGGAAAAGCGATTCGTTGCGATTGTGGGACATAACTTAGAATCTTTGCGCGTTTCAGTGGCGAAAGGGCTCGGCATTCGTGCCCAAAGATTTGAACACTTCCATAATAGGGCAAAAGCCCCAAAATGGCGCGCAAAAACGTGCTTTTGCCACTACCATTTGCGCCCAAAATGGCACAAATTTCGCCACTTTTAAGCTCAAAATGCATGTTTTTAAAATCTCTCTTCCATTCTTGCCGCCCACTTTAACAGATACATCATTAATAGAAAGGGCATTATCCATGCATGGCTCGTTTGTTGATATACAGAATCGTTACAAAAACAGGGATTCCAAAAATACTTGTTAGGATTCCTAATGGAATCTCTGTGCTCAATAATCCTCGCGCAAGAGTGTCGCAAAACAATAAAAACAATGCGCCAAAAAGCGCACAAAAGGGCAGCATAAAGCGATGATTTGCGCCAATCATAAAACGTGCAATATGCGGAATGACTAAGCCAACCCAACCGATGATTCCACCCAATGTTACGCTACAACTTGCCAAAAATGTCGCGAGAATCACAAAAACAAGGCGCATCAACTTAACATTCACACCTAGAGCCTGCGCGCTCTCGTCATCGAGATTCAAAATATCCACATAACGTGCAAAAAGAATGCTAAAAAGAAGACTGATGATAAAAATGAGGCTCGCGAAGATTAGCGGGAATCCAAAACCACTGATGCCGCTCAAAGAGCCCATGAGCCAAAAGACAATATTGGGCAAGGTGTTATAAGGGTCGGCAAGAATCTTGAGCACGCTCACGCCTGCGCCAAAGAAAGACGAACTAATCATGCCACCAAGTATCAGCATTAAAATGCTACGGCGACCATCGAAAATCTGACTTAACAAAATCGCGATACACATGGCGAAGATTCCAAACGCAAAACAAAGCATTTCTATGCCCAAAACATTCAAACCAAGCAGCATGCCCAATGCCGCGCCAAAGCTCGCGCCATTGAGCACACCAAGAATGCTTGGTGAGACGAGTGGATTGCCGATGATTCCTTGATACAGCGCCCCGCTTAGCGCCAACGAACCGCCCACAACAATACTCGCAATAATGCGCGGGATTCGCGTATCGAAAATGATAAATTGTGCAGTATTAGAAACATCATCGATTTGCCCAAACAACATGGCAGTAATTGTTTCGTGGGGAATAGAAAATGTCCCAACGCCGATTGCGTAGAATGCAAAGATTCCCAAACAAAGCGCAAGCAAAAGAATTGCGATGATTTTGTGGAAATCAGAAAGAATCATGCAAGTTTCCTAGCGATAAATGCGATTCCTATCTCACGACTATGCGTGTATGTGATATGCCCATCTTTTTCATGTTGATGGACATATTCAGTAATACGTTCTATGTCGGGCTTGCCCTCATGGATACTGATATGCCATTGAATATCTTCTATCGCCTTATTTGTTGGCGCATTATATGTAAAATTTGATGTTTTATATTGATAAACAGGCTCTGCATATCCCTCTTCACTAAGCCATTGCAAGACATCGGGCAAGCCTTTGGGCAGTAAGAGCGTGATTCCATGTTGGGCGAGGATTTTTTCCAAAAAGACGCAATCGCGCACCTTCCCCCAGCCGACATAGCAAAGCCCCTCTTTGCCAATTTCGAGCGCTTTTAAAAAGCCTTGCTTGTTGTTCAGCGCGGGCGTCATAGACGCAAAGGCAATATCGATATTATCAATCTTGCAAGAAGTTTTATCAAAATCAACCCAATCAATATTAAGTGTTTCGATATTATGTAGCTCAAATTTCTTCGCGTCTTCTTGCAAAAAGCCGAGCATTTTTTCGGAAATATCGCTCGCGATGATTTTCTTTGCCAAAAAGGCGAGCTCGAGGGCAAAGCGACCATTGCCACAACCAATATCGAAAATCACTTTGTCGCGAAAATCCACACCCTGCTGCTTGAAAAAATCGAGGATTTCTAGCGTATCCTCCATTCCCTTGACAAAACGAGGAAATGTCTCTGCCTTTTTATTCCACACCTGACGTTGCATGATTGCTCCTTAATCCTTGAATACGTGCATAATCCTCATCGCTCAAATCTCGCAAAAACGTATGAAAGAAATGTTGCGCCTCAACTTTCACTTCTTCATCGCTCAAAAGCTCGGGCTGCACTTTTGCAAATGCCCACAAGAATCCGAGCACTTGCATGACGCTTGGAGGGCGCATGAGCCAATTAGAAGGTGTCGAGGGAGCATAATAGATTCGATGATTTTCAAATGCCTTTAATATCTGCCATTCTTGCGGTGGATTTTGTATGAGTTCCTGAAACAAAGGCAATTCACGTACGAAAATCACATCGGGATTGATTGAAGCCAGAATCTCAAAATTAATGCTCACCTGCTGTGTTGGATTATTGAGCATCGAGCAAGACAGCGCATTGATTCCGCCAATCTGATAGGCGAGTTCTTGCGTGTCATCATCATTGCGACATTGGCTCTTGAGCCCATCGAATCCTTGCGCAAAATAAATCGTGGGACGATGTGTGATAGAATCGCTCAATGATTGCAATTTAGCGCTTGACTTTTGTACAAATGCGAGCAATCTATCCGCCTTTTTGCCCACATCAGAATCCGCACCACCTAGAGATTCTTTGTAGACTTCAATCGCCTTTGGTAAATCATCAAATGAATATCCCGATATGCGCACGGTTTGAATGCCCACTTTCTGATAGGGCTCGAGCACGTCTTCGGGTGTCGAATCGCCAAAAAACACGACATCGGGCTTCAAAGACACTATCGCTTCAAAAAGCGCACTTCTATCGCCCATGTGCCCAAGAACGGGCAAGGAATCGATATTGGGAGGCATAAAATCTTTATCTTCAGGATAGGGCTTGTAATTTAAGCCTATCATGCCTTCGGGATTTAGAATCTCGAGCAAAACGGTAAGCGGTGGGTGCATGCCAAAAGCCCGCACAACCGACTTTGCCGATTCTGCCTCGCTTGTTCCATGCGCTGCATGAGTCGCGCTCGTAATATTCGCTTCACTAGCGGCATGCGATTGCGCCTTTTCTTTGTGTGCATTCTCTGAACATGCCACAAAAGCCAAAACAACCAAGCACAACAATAACTTTTTCATTGTTGCGCCTTGAGTTCGGGGACAACAATCGCATGCACGCCTTTTTCGGGAATCACCTGATAAATACATTCCACAGCGCTTCTCTTATAGACACAGCGCAAGGAATGCAGCGGAGAATCTTCGACAAGAGCGGGCTCACTAAACTCAATTGTAATGCCCTCACCGAGTTCTTGCACAATTGCATCAATCATATCCAAATAGACACTCTTGATTTTACGAAAATTATCTTGCGTTTGCTCGACAGGGCAGAGGCGAAAAAACGTAAAAAGTCCTACGAGGTGGATTTGCGGTTGAGCGCCAGAATCTAAGGCTTGTTTGTATGTTTCAATCAGCGAACCTTTTATGGGCAAACTCTGTTTGTCTATCGTGATTCTACCCAAAGAATCCAACATTCTTTGGAACTCGCTCGCCTGAATGTTGCCGCTGAAAAAATCCTCGACACCCTTTGTGAGATGTGGTGCAATGCTTATGCTTTCCATTTTTACTCCTTGTTTTAGAATCGATACTCGGCACTCGCCATGATTCTGCGCCCTGCCATATAATATCCCGAGCTATAATAATAATTCTTGTCGAGCAAATTATACGCGCCAAGCGACAGCTGCCAACTTTGGATTGGGCGATAGTTGACTTTCGCATCGACAAGAAAAACATCTTTGTTTTGCGCATAGCTGATATTCGCCCCACTGCCTGTTGTGTACCATTGTTTGCTTTGAAAAGTCGCCTGCCCTATCACATCGACTTGTTTGATTGGAGCAAGCAAAACCGAAGCGTTCACAATATGATTGGGATAATCCAAAATTCTCGAACCATCGACACCATAACTGCTGCCATTAGAATTTGTCGCTTTCTTTTGCACATACGCATAATTTGCACCCAAAACAATCGTTTCATCATAAAAGCCTTGTTGCACTCCAGCCTCAAAACCATACGCATAGCCTTCTTTGGCATTTTCAAGTCGGGTGCAATTTGTCCCGGCAGAACATGTATTATTGGGCATGCCCACAGAAATTAGCATATTATTGATGTCGTTATAAAACACAGCGACAGACCCCTTGCCAGCTTTCCATTCAAAAAGCGAGCCAACCTCATAATTGATTGCCGATTCAGGCGTGATGTCGGGATTGCTCACGCGCCTACCCCATGTGCTTCCGAATCTATCCTTGAGTGTGGGTAGCTTATTCTTTTTGCCAATATTTCCATACAACGTAGTATAGTTATTCACATCAGCATAGAGAATCCCCTGCAACGTCCAGCCCTGCAAATGGCGCAAGCTCGTGTCCTTATCTGTTTCGGCGCTGATAAAATCATTCCTATCATAGCTGCCATTCACAACAACACGTAATGTATCACTCAAGACTTGGGCATATTCCGCAAAGAGCGATGACGACAAATCCGAAATTTCTTCACGCTCATTGCGATACTGATTGCTCGACGTCCAGCTCGTTGCCGTCTCTTTGTGGTTGTCTTGCTTCAGATTCACGCCGACTTTGAGATTCTTTGTCTTGTCAAAGTCGAATCCGAGCGTAAAAATCCCACCTAACGCATAATCATCATAATGCGATGTGTAGGGGCGGCTCGGGGTAATCGCCGCACCTGCCCAGTTTGTCGCCATAATGCTGCGCCCGTCCCATGCGCCAATCACTTGGAGCTTGTTATCAAACGTATCATAGTAAAGCTTGGAATTAAGCGAAATCATCTCGCTAAGTCGGGAATTTCCGAGAATATATGCCGTGATTTTATCATAATTAGGCCAGTTCCACACATTTACGCGCGTGCCATAGACATTGTTCATGCCCCCCTTTTCGCCTTTCTGATAGATAAAATTCAGCGAATATTCATGGCTTTCGTTGGGCACAATGCCCACCTTTGCGCGCAACGTGTGGTTGGTGTAATTTGAATTAAACATGTCCCTGTTAGGCTGCAACTGTGTCGTTTGGAAATCGCTCGAAAGATTGAGCGAATCCCTATCGGTAAAGGCATAGCTCAATTGATAATACATCTTGCCCGTGTTGCTGCCCACAGACACGAAAGCCTGATGTTCATTTTTGCTCACAAAGCCGTAACGTGCGGTAATCTCGAGCTTATCTTTGGGCTTAGAGGTGATGACATTCACCGCGCCACCGAGCGTGTTCATGCCATAAACAGGCGAGGCGTAGCCCTTCGACACCGCAATTTCCGAGATTCCAAAAGAGCTGAACTGTGCCCAGTCTGTCTGCCTGTCGTAGATGCTGTGCACGGGGATTCCATCAACGAACAGCCCGATATGCGTAACGCTATACCCGCGGATTCCGATGCTCGGCTCGCCGCGCCCGCCTGCGGGCGGCTCATAGAACACGCCAGTCGTGAAGCGCAGCGCCTCGTCGACTGTGCTCGCGCTGCTTATCTCGATATCTTGTGTCGTAACGATATTGAGCGTATCATTGCTGTCAATAGTTTCTTTCTCTTCTGTGGCAACCACCTCGATTCGTCCCAGATGATAGACATCATCGGCATAGGCAGCATTGAGCGCCACAAAAGCGACAAAAGCCCCCCCCCCCCGCAACAATTTTGTGTGATTTCATTTTTTCCTCCAAGTCGTAATAATATGCTATTGTACTGATTCATACCTTAAACTATCGTATGACAATAAAAGTAAAACATAAGCAAAATAAACGTTCTATCTTAATGAGGTGCGATTCCAAAACACATCAGGCTAGAGAATCTCTGAAAATAAAGGGCAAACATCCTTCCCTTACCTATCCCACATTTTTGCATAAAGACCTTGTTGGGCTAAAAGGCTTTCATGTGTGCCTTCTTCTTTGATTTCTCCATTTTCAAGCACAATAATTTTATCTGCGTGAATAATGCTTTCTAATCGATGCGCGATGACTACAATGGTTTTGTCGGCTATCAAGGTGTTGATTGCTTGTTGTAATTGATGTTGATTGATAACATCAAGCGATGAGGTCATTTCGTCCAAAACCACAATGGGAGCATTTTTGAGCAAAGCCCTAGCGATAGCGATTCGTTGTTTTTGCCCACCGCTTAGGTTTCTTCCACCTTCACTAATCAGGGTATCATATTTGAGGGGGAGCTTGTCGATAAACTCATCGCACAAAGCTCGCTTGCTCGCTTGCAAGACTTCTTCTTGGCTTGCACCTTGTTTGCCAAAAGCAATATTATTAAACACCGTGTCATGGAATAGATAGGTGTTTTGAAAAACAAAAGAAAATTTTTCATATAACAATTCTGGATCCATATCATTCATATTGTTTCCTTCTATTTTCACATTCCCCTTCACAGGGTCATAGAAACGAGCAATGATTTTTGCTAGAGTGCTTTTTCCGCTACCCGAATGTCCCACAATCGCTGTCAGGGTATGCGGAGATAGGGTCAGTTGAATATTTTGTAGTAGGGGCTTTTGGTCATAGCTGAAATGGACATTCTCTAGGTTGATGGTATTGCCTAAGGGGGGAGGGTTTTTGCCTGTCATTTGGGGTTCTTCAAGGAGACGATCAATATTCTGTGCACTTTTAACGTAGTACGTGAGTTCAGCAAAATTAATTGCCACAGTCATCAAGGGCGAAAAAGCTTTGCCTGCGATCATAAGCAAACTTACAAAGGTAATAATATCCATTTCTCCACTTACTAGCATTCCTCTGCTTGTTATAATCATAATCCCAATCCCTGAACCCATACATAAAATAATAGATAACACAAAAGGCATCATAAAGACTTCTAAATTGATACTGTGTCGGCGCAACTCATCAAAACTTTGTTGGATTTTTTCAAATTTTTCACCCACTAATCCGTAAGCTTTAATGAGGCTGATTCCATAAATATATTCCTGTATGCGCCTATAAGCTTCTTTTTTAGCATTCATTTGTCGAATACTTAGGCAATGGCTCACCTTTTTTGCTCCCCAGAGTAATAGCAAGGCGACAGGGATACAACAAAAGAAGCTCAATGCCATCGGTATATTCACAAACAAGAATCCCACAAAAACAATGCTCACTAAGATAAGACTCGACACCATTTGGGGAATCAAGTGCGAAGTAGCTTGTTCAAGATTGGCAAATTCTTGCATCATCGTATAGCTCAAGACAGAAGGGTCTTTTTCTTCGATTTTGCCAAGTGGTATTTTACGGATATGTTCGGCGAGCTCGATTCTGCCGCGTGCGCTCCCTTCATAGCAAGCTTCAAAATTATTTTTGTATGCCCACGATTCAAAAACAACCATCACCGCCAAATAAGCCAATCCTCCAGCAGAAATCCAAGCTAACAATCCTATACTGAATGGAGTGTCATTGACATAAGGAGATAAAAGCACTCCTACAAATGCCACCGCAAAAAGAATCCATAAAAAATTCACCACATCTGCTAAGGTGTTGAATGCGATTGCCTTAAGAAGTTTTTGGGGCTGGTTAAGTGTAACTTGTTGGAGAATTTTCATGCGCGATCCTTTTTAAGAGTCCATTGTTGAGTGTTTTCATAGAAACCCCATAATTGTTTGTAGGCTTGGCTATGTTTGAGTAGCTCTTCGTGTTTGCCGATTGCTTTTATCTGCCCTTTTTCGAGCAAGATAATTGTATCAGCGTCTTTGGCAGTATGGAGTTTGTGGGTAACAAGGAGAATTGTTTTATTCTTTTGTTCGCAAAGATGATGGAGGGCGATTTGGATTTTTTTGTCATTTTCATTGTCGATAAAAGCTGTCATCTCGTCCAAAAGTAAAATAGGAGAATCTTTCAAAATTGCCCTAGCAATCGTTATTCTTTGCGCTTCTCCACCAGAAAGATGCACCCCTTTTTCACCAATTAAAGTGTCGTATTTGAGGGGGAGCTTGTCAATAAATTCATCGCACAAAGCGAGTTGAGCGGCTTTTTTCACCTCTTCGAGGGAAGCCGTTTTGTTGCTCATACGAATATTCTCAAAAATACTTTCCGAAAACAGGATATTCTCTTGAAAAACAAAAGAAATTTTGTCAAATAAAACTGACGTTGGAATATCTTGGATATTGATTCCTCCGATTTTAATGACTCCCGCATTGGGCTCATAGAATCGGCACAACAAAGACAATATCGTGCTTTTGCCTCCTCCTGATTCGCCGATAATAGCTAGTTTTTGATTCTGGGGTAGCGCAAAACTAATGCCTTGCAAAATATTTTGCTCTCCATAAGCAAAATTTACATCTTCAAATGCTACCTCAAAGTTTGTCGGGACTTTAGGGTTGATAGGTTCTTGTAGGGGTTTTTGAGAAAAGATGCAATCGATTCGCTTGACTCCTTCATTGATTCGTGTGAGTTCACTTGCAAAAAATAGCAGCTTAAAAAGCGGAGAGGTGAGTCCGGAAGCAGTCATGATAAAGAAGAGAAAAACTAGCACAAACGCGATATTATCAGGCTCAAAACTCAATATCAAAGCTCCTAGTGGCAAAATAAAAGCCAAAAAAGAGGTGATAAGAACCTTAAAAACAACAAACGAATTTTTAAATAAAATTGTCCATTCTAAAGAAAAGTTTTTGTAAGCTTCCACTTCATGAAAAAATTTCTTAAATGAAAAAACGCTTCTGCCAAAAATCTTAATCAAAGGTAGCCCTTTCACATATTCGATGCTGTGCGTATTCATTTTTTCGAGTGAAGAATAATATTGAGCGATTTTATCTTTGAAGTCTTTATGAAAATACAAACGGAATTGCCAAAAAAGTCCCAATAAAAATACCACTAGACACATCAGAGCCAAGCGCCAATCAAAACTGAACATGAACACAAAAAGAATCGTGGCACTTGCAAGTGAATGGATAAAATCGGGAATCATATGCGCGATGAATAATTCGATACGTTCAACATTATCGTGGAGATTGCGATTGATTTCACCACTGGTGGTTTGAGTAAAATACCCCAAAGGCAAAAGTGCTAGATGACGCAAAAGGCGCATACGGATATTGTAAAGAATCCGATATGCACAAAGATGGCTGATGATGAATGCCACCGCAATGCAGATAAGCCCACCCAAGATTCCTTCTATCGCTAAGATTGCATAATCAAAAACCAAATTTTGATTAATGAGATGGAGCTGGTTGTAGTGAGTGAGAAACTCTTTTAGAATAAGATAGCTAGCAAAGTATGGGAGCAGCATACATAATGCCCCCAAAGCTGAAAAAATCCCAGAAACGACAAGGGGAAACCTTTTCTCCCCAGCGATTTCTAAAAGTCTGAATAATCCACTTTTCATTTCCAATCCTTTCCTTAAATATTTTTGAGTAGCCTAGGGATGATGAGCCACAAAGCCAAAATAAGCAAGCATAAGCTCAACATAAATAAGCTCGCATATCCTCCCAAAACGTTACCAAATAAATTTATCTCTCTCCCCATTTCGACAATAAAGCCCGAAACAAAGCTTGATAAAATAAAAATAAAATAATCGCATGATTTCAGTAAAGCATAATTACTTGCGCTTCCTTCACCCGAGCACCAATGCATCCATACACTGAATATTCCGACATAGAGCACACTCATCACTGCCATAGTGATGCTGAAAATGATGCCTAGCATAAGAATGCTTTGAAAATAAAAAATATTCGCCAAGAATCCCAAAAAGCCAAACACATAAAAGACAAATACCAAAAGCATCACTTTCTGGGTGGGGAAATGTTGATATGCCCAAACCGCGACTACTGAACCCACCATACCCAATATGCAGCTTCCGACACCACCCCAAAAAGCGACATCTTCTATCTCAAACCCGCTGTCAATCATCAAAGGACTAAGCTGGCTAAAAGGTAGTCTTAGAGTGAGTGAGATGACTAGACTAAAAACTAGCCCTTGCTGCACATTCTTATTTTTGAGCGATTTTAGAATCGAGGGCGCATTATCACCATCTTTGTGGTTTGACACAGGTGGTAACCACACAATAGTTAAAGCTAATAACAGCAAACATGCCCCCATGAGCCAATAGCTTGTCTGCCCGAGTATTTGCAAAAGCCACAACATTCCACTTGTGGCGATGATTCCTGCGCTGAAGTTCATCAGGAGTCTTAGGGTGCCGTTTTCGATGAGCCCTTTTTTGTCGAGGTTATCAATTGTTACCCCATTGTAGATGATTTCCGCACTCGCCAAAAAAAACATCGCCAAGAGCAGCACACTCATCATCGCAAAGGGTTGACTTTGGGGTGCAAAAGCCCCCAAAGAAGCACAACAAATCGCGACCATCACCCCACAAAGCAGAATAACCTTTTTCTCTCGATTTTGCCCTTTTTTGTGTTGGAATCTTTCTAGGCTCGGAGCGTAGATAAACGTCATCACAAAAGGTAGAAATAACATCATTGTTGCACCAATCACATCATTCCCCACGTCATTTGCTCTCAAGATAGCAGGGAAAGAAAAAAACGCAAAATATTGCAAAAACCCATAAAGGAAATAACCCCCACTTAGGGAAAATAAAAGCGTACGTTTGTCCATCAGAATCGATACCGTGCCATTAAACCAATATTGAGCGGTTCGCCCCGATTATAATAGATGTCGCCATAACCGGGGAGATAGGCTTCAAAGTCTCGCATATCCATAATGTAGGTGGCATATCGGGTATTGGTTAGATTCTGCGCAAAAAGAGAAACAGAGAGCCTTTGGTATTCCACCCTCAAAAATGCGTCAATGAGTGCGTAAGCCTTTTGCGACATACTCTCGTATTCATCGAAATAAAACTTTGAGGTGTAGCGCCCACTTGCACCTATATAGCCTTTTATGCCATTTCCTTGATAGGCCAAAACCTCTACCAAAGCATTACCCACGAATTTGGGAGCATTACCGGGCGTTTTGTTCGCATAGAGGGGCTTTTCACCGCCGTATTCCGAATCTGCATAAGTAAAAGAGGCTTGGGCGGAGAGAATCGAGCCTTGATAAGTCATGTCAAGCTCGATTCCTTTGGAATTGAGAGTTCCAATGTTTTGGATGCGCTGCATAAGATGATTAGACGCATCATCGTAATAGGCTTGTCGGTCTTTGATATTCATATAAAAAAGGGCTGTATTGAGGTTTAGATTCTGTGTCAAATGGGTATGGTAGCCCAATTCATAGTTGTAGGTTTTTTCAGGGTCATAGCCTTGCGCATCAATGAAGCCTCGAGGGAATCGGTTGAAGCCTCCTGCTTTGGTTGCTGTGGAGTGAAGGAGATATACCCGATGGGTGGGGGCGATTTTGTATCCCAAAGCAACCTTATAATCGATGTCATGATGATCTTTAGAAACCCCATTGTAGTTTTGTGTGGCATCGAGCCTGTTTTGGTAGTCGGCTTGCGCATAGGCATAGGAATAGCGCAATCCCCCCTCTATATCAAACCTCCCCAAAGGCACAATCAAATTCCCAAAAACCGCCAGATTGTTGTCGTCAACACTGCTATCAAAGTTCCCTCCCAAAGGTGAGTTGCTGGCTGTATCAGTGGTAAGCTTCGAACCATAAATGCCCCCAATTGCTTTGGTTCCATTTTTAAATTCATTGGTGGCTCTGAATTCTTGTGTGATTTGTGAAGTATCGGTGGGCAGAGAGTCGCAGCTTGTTTGCAAGGGCATATACGCATCGCAGTTTTTGGTTACGGTGTAGGTAGTGATTGAGTGGAGAGTGGTTTGGTTGCCCAGATATTCAAGCTTAAAGTATCCGCTTGCATTGTCTCTTTTTTCTTGGGGCGAGACGAGGCTAGGGAGCATGGAAGTGGATTCAAGTTTTTTGTTTCGGTATTCATTTTCTCTAAGCCAAACCCCTGCTTTGTGCCCTTCTTCTTTAGACCAAGCACCCCCCAAAGTGGCAATCAGAGGAATCTTGTCGCCCAGTGAGTAGATGAGGGCAAGGTTCCCCCCATAGGCATCGTTTTCGTTGATTTTGTCGCCGTTTTGGTTTTCGATAAATCCAATTTCATGTGTGTAGCGCGCGCCTATTTTAGCGAACAAGCTGTTTTGATATAGTGCACCGCCCGCATTCACAGCCGCATTATAATAAAGCCCTGACGCGCTCACACTTCCTTCTGCATAGTCGCCATGTGTGAGAGGGTTTTTGGTGGTGATATTGATGACTCCGCCTTGTGCCCCACTGCCATAAATTGTACCTTGTGGACCTCTGAAAATTTGGACATTTGCCACATCATAAAGCCCTTGATTGTAGCTCGTAAAGCTCTGCGGTACCTCATCGACATAGAGTGTCATGCTTGGATTGTAATAATCTGCCGAGTTGATTCCACGAATGGTGATATTGGTGTAAGTGCTGGTGGTTTGGGGGGTGGTGGTAATCGACGAAGAAAGCTTGCTTAAATCTTTCGTGAAGAGAATCGAGTTGTTTTCTATCTTGCGTTCGCTGATGATTTCCACAGAGTTGCTGACATCGATCATATCCTGCTCAAATTTATTGGCATTGACGAATATTTGATCGAGGGTGATGCTATCAACAGGGGGATTTGCCCACATTAAAGACAGGGGTATAATCCACCCAATTTTGTGTGCGGGGGGGGGGAATTTCATTGTTCTTTCCTTTTATGCTAAATATTATAACAATTGTTATTATTACATTTTATTGCTTAAATTCATATTAAATAGAATCATAGCGGACTTGATTGATGAGGATGCTGGAGATATAGAAAATTCGCCTAAGGCAGCGCACGCTTCAAAACAAAAGGGAATATCTCAAAGATAAACAAACAAGAGACTGATTTTTATTGCAAGAATGGATAGCTAATCGATTTTGAGCACCGCCAAAAAGGCTTCTTGGGGAAGATGTACCTTGCCAATGGCTTTCATACGTTTTTTGCCCTCTTTTTGTTTCTCGAGCAGCTTGCGCTTGCGCGTAATATCGCCACCATAGCATTTTGCTGTAACGTTTTTGCCCATGGATTTCACCGTCTCGCGTGCAATGATTTTATTGCCAATGCTCGCCTGAATCGCGACTTCAAAAAGCTGGCGCGGAATGAGCTCTTTCATCTTCTCGACCAACTCCTTGCCGCGCTCGTACGCCTTGCTTTTGGGGACGATAATCGAGAGTGCATCGACAACCTCGCCCGCAACCTTGATGTCGAGCTTGACCAAATCGCCCTCGCGATATTCTAAGGGCTCATAATCAAAGCTTGCATATCCCTTTGTACTCGATTTGAGTTTATCATAGAAATCCATCACAATCTCGTTGGTCGGAATCGCGTATTCGAGCAAAACACGCGTTTCATGGAGATATTCCATTTTTGTCTGCACCGCGCGCCGCCTGTTCACAAGCGTGATGACATTGCCCAAAAACTCATCTGGGACAATGATTGTCGCGCGCACGAATGGCTCTTCAAAACGTGCAATCTTTTGTTCGGGCGGCAGCTCGCTGGGGTTTTGAATCCACATTTCTGTGGAATCTGTGAGCGTGAGCTTGTAAAGCACCGTGGGTGCTGTCGCAATGAGACTAAGTCCAAACTCGCGCTCCAACCGCTCTTTGACGACTTCCATATGCAAAAGCCCCAAGAATCCAATGCGAAACCCAAAGCCCAAAGCCACACTGCTCTCGGGCTCATACACAAGGCTCGAATCGTTCAGACGCAGCTTGTCGAGCGCATCGCGCAAATCCTCAAATTTATCGGTTTCTATCGGATAGATTCCCGCAAACACAAAGGGCTTGGCAGGCTCAAAGCCGCTAATGCTCGCTTTTGTAGGAGTTTTTGCGTCCGTGAGCGTGTCGCCCACAGCGAGCTCGGTTACGTTCTTGAGCCCCAAAACAACAATGCCGATTTCGCCGCACTCGATGGCTTGCGTCTTTTGTTGTCGCAGCGGGTGGGGATAGAAAAGCTCCAACACTTCATGCTGCTGCTTGCTGCCCATAATCAGAATCTGCTGCCCTTTGGCAATCTTGCCGTCAAACACACGCACAAGCGCGAGCGCGCCCAAATAATTATCAAACCATGAATCGTAGATGAGCGCCTTTGTCGCCGCATTTGGGTCGCCGCTTGGCGGCGGAATCTCGCGGATAATCCGCTCTAGCAGCGCCTCGATTCCAATGTGCGCCTTTGCGCTCACCATGCTCACGGGCGATTCGATTCCGATTGTGCGCTGAATCTCGGATTGCACGCGTTCAGGATTGCTCGCGGGCAAGTCGATTTTGTTCAGCACAGGCAGAATCTCGAGATTGTTTTCAAGCGCGATATAGACATTAGCAATCGTTTGCGCCTCGATTCCTTGAGACGCATCAACAACGAGCAGCGCACCCTCACAGCTCGCGAGCGAGCGGCTGACTTCGTAGCTGAAATCGACATGCCCGGGCGTGTCGATGAGATTGAGAATATACGTCTGCCCCTCGAAATTGTAGCGCAGGCGCACACTCTGGGCTTTAATCGTGATTCCACGTTCCTTTTCAATCTCCATCGTGTCGAGCACCTGATGCGTCATCTCCCTATCGGCAATCGCCCCGCATGTCTGAATCAGACAATCGGCGAGCGTGCTCTTGCCATGGTCGATATGCGCAATAATCGAGAAATTACGAATGAGCTCACGCATGCGGCAATCCTAATGGCATTGCGTTGCAATCGCGAGCCCATAGTCATGGAGCATTGCCAAATCGTCATGCATTTTGCTGCCTTTTGTCGTGAGATAATCGCCCAACACAATGGCATTCACGCCCGCGTCAAACATCTCGCGCTGTTCTTTTCCAAACACAATCTCGCGCCCGCCTGCAATCATCAGCCGCGCCTTTGGGAGTGCGGCGCGCAAGGCTTCGATGATTCCAAGCGCCTCGATTCTGCCAAGCGGCTCTTGTTGCACACGTAACGCGGGGTGCGGGATATAGAAATTAATCGGCACGGTATGCGGCATAAGCGACTTCAGCGCACCTATCATTTCTTCGCGCTGAAGCGGCGATTCACCAAGCCCAAAAATGCCACCACAACATAACCCAAGCCCAGCTTTAAGGGCATTTTGACATGTGGCAAAGCGCTCTTCCCATGTGTGCGTGGAGCAAATCTTGCCAAAAAAGCTCTGCGCGCTCTCTAAATTATGGTTGTAGCTGTCGATTCCGTTTTCCTTGAGATAGCAAAGCTGCTCAAAGGTTGCGCGCCCGTTGCATGCGATGAGGTGGAGCTGCGGAAGCTCGCTTTTGAGCGCGCGCGCGGCGTTTGCGATATGCCGCAATGTGCCATCGCGCAAGCCAGAATCAGGCGCAAATCCGCGCCCAGATGTAACAAGGCAGAATCCGAGTGCACCCGAGCCCGCGGCGATTTTCGCCTCATGCACAATTTGCTCAATAAGCTTTTTACGATAGGTCGTAATGCCTGTATCATGCCGCGCGCTTTGCATGCAATACGCGCAATCCTCGGCGCAATTGCCATTTGTAACATTGCAAATCGTGCAGAGGAAGATTTCATTTGGATTCATTGTTTTCCTTTGGTGCGGCAATTTTTTGTGCGACACAGAGTGTCGAGACTTGGGCGGCGCATTCAATATGCAAAGTCTTAAAACCATGTGAAGCAAGCTCTTGTTCCAGTTTTTGGGTTGTAAAAAAATGCTCAATCGAATCGGGCAGATATTGATAAGCTTGCTTGTTGCGGCTAATCAGACCACCTAGCGTGGGCAAAATCTTGCGCGTATAGAAATGCATCATTTTTCCCAAAATGGAGGGATTCTCATTTTTGGTAAATTCTAAAATCACAAGCATTCCACCTTCTTTGAGCACACGCGCAAACTCGACAAAAGCCGCATTTGTATCCACAACATTACGCAAACCATAAGCGATAGAAAGAATATCGACACTTTCAGAATCAAGCGGCATCGCGATGGCTTCAGCGCGTATCAACTCAATATTGGGCAGTTTTTTGCGCGCAATTTCAAGCATTCCTTCCGATGGGTCGATACCACAAATACGGCGCAAAGAAACATTCATGCTCTCCGCTACGTTCTGCCAATGCACAATCATATCACCCGTTCCGCTCGCCACATCAACCACGTAAACTTCTTTTTGCCCGAGCGCTTGCAGGGCAAAGTTGCACGCTTTTTTGCGCCACGAGACATCAAGCCCCATGCTCAAGATTCTGTTGGCTGTGTCGTAGCTTTTTGAAATATCATCAAACATTGCGATGATTTGCTGCTGCCCTATTTGCGACACGCACTCTCCTTTTGCCATTGTTCCTTTGCACTTGCAAGCTGATTTTCTAACAGAGTTATCTGCTCTATCACGCGGCTTGTTGCCGTGCCACCAAAGCAATTGCGCGCGTTCATCGAGGATTGCAAGCTCAACGCCTGCACGGCGTCAGCGGGAATGCGCGAATCGAGCGCGCACAGCTGCTGTGCACTTAGCTCGCTGATGTCGAGATGATTGGATTCCGCAAAGGCAACAACCTTGCCTGTGATATGGTGTGCATCGCGAAACGCAATCCCTGTGCGCACCAAAAAATCTGCCAAATCTGTGGCGCATAAATGTCCTTTCGCACAGGCTTTGTGCATATTTTCGGTACAAAATGTGCTCGTTTCTAGCAGCTCTTTTAAGATTCTAAGCGAAAGCTCCATTGTGCGCACAGAATCAAATAAACCCTCTTTGTCCTCTTGCGTGTCTTTATTATAAGCAAGCGGCAAGCCCTTCATTACGACAAGCAATGCCATAAGGTTGCCATAGATTCTCCCTGTTTTGCCGCGCAAAAGCTCGGCAACATCGGGATTTTTCTTTTGGGGCATAATCGAACTACCCGTAGCGTACGCATCGCTAAAGCGCACAAAACCAAATTCACTGCTGCTCCACACAACAAGCTCTTCAGCAAAGCGCGAGATATGCATGGCGAGCATGCTTAGGCTATAATGCATATCCAGCGCAAAATCGCGGTCGCTCACGGAATCCATTGCGTTTGCTGTTGGGGCAGCAAAGCCGAGATTCTGCGCTGTGAAATCTCTATCGATGGGATACGGGCTGCCTGCAAGCGCGGCAGAGCCGAGCGGGCAATAGTTGTTGCGGACATAATCATCAGAGAGACGCACAATGTCGCGCCAAAACATAAAAGAGTATGCCATCAGATGAAAGCCGAGATTCACGGGCTGTGCATGCTGCAAATGCGTCATTCCCGGCATGAGCGTGGTGGTATGCACTTTTGCAAGCGACACAATGGAATCGAGTAACGCGAACAGCAGCTCACGAATCGCGAGATTCTTTTGCAACACATACAGCCGAAAATCAAGCGCCACTTGGTCATTGCGCGAACGCGCCGTGTGTAGCTTTTTGCCCACATCACCAATGCGCTCAATCAGCGCCGATTCGATTGCCATGTGAATGTCTTCGTGCGCGATGTCGAACACAAACGCGCCGTTTTGAATCTGCTCCGCGATTGCCTCAAGCCCCGCAATAATCGCGCTTGCTTCGGCGTCTGTGAGGATTCCCTGCTTGGCAAGCATGCGCGCGTGAATCTTGCTGCCCTGAATGTCTTGGGCATAGAGTTCCTTATCAAAATCTAAAGACGCATTGAAAGAATCGAGCAGCGCGGCGCTTTTTTGCTCAAAACGTCCTCCCCATAGTTTTTGCATACAACCCTCCTAAAACGGGCGCACAACAGCGAGGAACACAATGGCAAGCAGCGCGAGTGTCGGCATTTCATTTAGCACACGGAAAAACTTGCCGCTTTTGTCGCAGACATTGTTGGCAAGAGCGCGCATAAGCGAACCACAATAAAAATGCAACAAAATCAAGAGCGCTATAACAACGAGCTTGGCATGCAGCCAGCCACCGCTCGAGAACACGGCAGGGTTGAGCCATATCAGCGCCCCTCCTGTGAGCAATGTGGCAATGAGCGCGGGCATACCAATATAATAATAAAGCTTTCTTTCTTGAATGCATACAACAGATACAAAGCCCTTGTTGTCGCGATTCTCGGCATGATAGACAAACAGACGTGGCAGATAGAAAAGCATTGCCATCCATGATGTGAACGAGGCAACATGGAATGCTTTGATGTAAAAATAATATTCCAAATCTTTCTCCCTTCTTTTTACGTATTATAGCATTTTTGGCTTAAGGTTGCAATGCTGTGGTGGGGTGGGGGGTGTGCAAGAGTTGAGGAAATCAGGAATCTCTAGGGAGTTTATGGATTTTTAAGAAAATTATTGACACAATTGCAAAAATCGCTACCGCGTATGGTTTGATGCTGATTGTGGAACTTATCTTTAGCGCAAACGTTGTTTGCCGATACTATAACAAGCAGGTGTAGAAATGACATTGAAAGAAAAGGGGGAGTGGAATCTAAAGCTTGCAGAGATTTTGGATTCGCGAGAATTTTTAGACTTGCCCCAATTTCAGAAGGAATATTTTCAGATTCGGAGGGAACATTTATGTTCTGTAATTATCAATCGATTATATTACGGTGTGTATCTAATTGCAAAGGGCAAGTTAGTCGATAAAGGAATCTGCAAATCAAAGGGTAGAGTTTTGCATTCTGGAGAAGGTTGTATTTGGGATAAGATAATGAATGAAAACTGTGCTAGCGAGATAAATCTTGCTCATCAGCTAAGAAACATGAGAAACAAGGCTGATTATGAAGAAGGGGATGATACGAATGAGATTGCTAGAGCAAAAGAAATTACCCTAGAACTATACAATATATTAAAGGGGATTGAATGAAAACTTGCGATATGCTGAATCTAAATGCAATCTTAGAGTATAAAAATGCAATATTGGGGCTCGATTCTTCGATTGTATGCAAGACATACGAGAATGACTTGATATTTATTATTGCCATTGATGATGATAAATATGAGCAGTTTAAAAAAGATATAAATCGTATCTTTTTTAAACTCTATTCTAAATTTGAATTGGAAAAAAAAATTGTATGTATGCCCAATAAATTTGTATCAAAGTGGGATACACCAATTGTTCTGATTGATTCAAAATTTGAATTGGAAAAAGAAATTGTGTATAAGGGCAACAAGTTTACATTAGGGTACGATGTAACGTTTGATAGATTTGATTCACAAGTTAATTTAGATAAGGATACAAATCAGGCCTCTCTCGAATTTCATTCTTTATTTAATAAAGAAAACACAGATATACGTAGTAATATATATAATGTTCAAGATAGAAATGAGTACAAAATAAATTCTCAAGGAGTTAAAAATGAGTGTGCAGCCTAGCAGTTTTAAAATCAAAACTATTCAGCTCAAAAAGTTTGATTTTGAGCAAACAGGAGAGTTAAAGAAAAAAACAAAAATTAATCTCAATCAAGGTATTGGCGCACTTGCCAAAAAAGAAGCTGAAAATCAATACAATATTCAATTGAATGTCGATTTATCTTTCAAACAAGAAAACGAAGAGGTCTTTTACATTCAATCAGCCATTCTTGGCATCATTGAAGTCAGTGATAATTTTGATAAATCGTTGCTTAACAACATGGTCGCCATCATGTATTCCTATTTGCGTCCAATGGTGGCACAAATGACGGTGATGGCAAAACTTCCTCCGCTCGACTTGCCTCCTGTGAGCTTTGAAGAATTTGAAGTCAAGATGACCAACAACGAAAAACCATCAGCACCAATAAAAGAGTAACAATGCCAACAACAAGCCTCATAATCGGGCGGGGGGGGGGGGGGGGGGGGGGGGGGGGGGGGGGGGGGGG
>CAMWUR010000038.1 GCA_947177485.1 uncultured Helicobacter sp. | reverse complement strand
ACACACCGGCCAAACAATAACAAACCCCTAAACCCCCCCCCCCCCGACACATTCAGTCTTTTTTGTTTGAGAATGCGCGATGGAAGTAGCCATTCTCTTTGCATGGATTGTCGCTCTATGTATCGGAACATTACTTGCCATCTATGCACTCTACAAAATAATTCTTTATTTTAATAATATAAAATCCTTTTTCACCACCCCTCATGCCATTGTACTCTTAAATGGCAAGAAAAAAGCGGGCAAGACAACGATAATTGAGCTGCTCAATCGCGGTGCGTTTGTACCATCTTATCAACCCACACAACAACCATCTATTAAAAAAGCTGCAACAATCACCACACAAAACGGACGCAGATATGCCTTTTGGGATACATCTGGATTGTACCATATCAAAGATTCAAGCAATCTTCATGATTCTTTAGAAATACTTCATAAAAAAAATCATTATGAGATTCTTAGCGTTTATGTATTCAATATTGCCGAATATGAAGAATGCAAAAATGAAATCATAGCACACACACAAATCTGCAAAGACAAAGGCTATATCGCGCTTGCACTCGCAACAAGAGGCGATAAACTCAATAGCACAGAACGGCGCAATTTGAATGCTGAAATGAGTAGAATCTTTGGCATACCCATCAAAGTCTTTGACCTCACGGTTGCTCCTGTTGAAGAGATGATAAATTTTATCGAAAGCAGCGAAACCAACGCAGCTCGTTTAAAACGAGCCTAGCACAGCCCTAACCAAGATTGAGTTGGTAAACAATAGGAATATGCAACGTATAAGCTTTATCGGGTTTGGGGAATAACTGCGATGCTTCTTGTATCGTGCGAATCGCTTGCTCATCGAGAATCGCATGAGTTGAACTCTCAATCACGCGAAGCTCAACAATCTTGCCGTTATCATCAAGCACCATACGCACCGTAACCTCGCCACTAAGCCTCATGCGCCGCGCCATACGTGGATAAGCATTATGTGCATCAATCAGTCTCTTAATCTCTGCTAGAAATGGATTCTTGTGATTGCTGCCGAGGTTAATAGGCTGCTGATTCTGTGTGCTTGCATACTGCGTTGTGTCTGCTGCATTTGCGGCTTTCTGTTGCACTTCCTCACGTGGAACTTTCTGTTTATGCTCATGCTTTTCACGATTTTGTACATGTTTGCGTTCTTTTGGCTTCTTTTTGGGCGCTTCATAATGTTTTGGAATGACCTTTGGTTTAGGCTCTGGCTCGGGTTCTTGCATAGGCATTGCACTTGCAAATGATGCAAGCGCAAACGACATTGCGCCAATCTCTTTTGCGGGCTCCTGCGGCTTTTGTGGCAAAATCTCAAGCCCAAGCGCAAAAAGTACAAAAGGCATGTGCAAAATGCATGCGATACCGAATGCTATGCGGTTGTATCTATTGGTATTCTGTGATGATTTTGAAGTTTGCATGATTCTTCCTCTTGAGAATATTTACAATTTGGATAAACGAATCAAGCGGACTTGCCTTATCGCCCATCACATAGACCCATTCATGCCTCTGAAGCAATGCCAATTTCTCCTCAAAGTCGATAAGATTACTTGGTGTATCATTCAAAAAATAATCTCCATTCTTATCAATCTTGAGCACAAATGCGCTTCCCTTACCTTCAAGCTTCTCATGTGAGGATTTGGGTAGCGAGATTTTGATTTCACCCTGTGCAATAAATGTCGCCACACTCAAAACAATGGCAAGCAACACAAGAATCACATCAATCAGAGGGACAATATTGAGCCCATCACTATGCGGCATTTTCATGGTGTTTTGCCTTATAACGATTGAGAAGTACATTGACACGACGCAAAAGCAGGTGATATGCCATAAGCGTTGGAATCGCGACAAAAAGCCCGAGCGCTGTGGCTTTCAATGCTAATGATAGCCCGAGCATAATGCTTTTGACATCCATTCCTTCATTCTGCCCCATATCATAGAAAGTAATCATCACGCCAATCACCGTTCCCAAAAGCCCAACATACGGAGCATTG
Source organism: uncultured Helicobacter sp. (assembly GCA_947177485.1). GTDB lineage: Bacteria > Campylobacterota > Campylobacteria > Campylobacterales > Helicobacteraceae > NHYN01. The sequence goes on along the minus strand of CAMWUR010000038.1, from coordinate 19,106 downwards.
GAATAGATGATATGTAGAATCGAGAGGTTGTTGGTGAGCGATTCTTCGAGTTCCTCTTCGCATGGATATTGCGCAATATCGACCTTACTCAAAAATAAAATCCGCTCCACACTAAACCAGCATGCCACAAAGCTCATGATTGCTAGTGTGGCAAAAATGATGATGTCGATATATTCTTTCAAAAACTCCACAGCCACTCCTTTGCTGTTATTAATAATCATTTGCATTATATTCTTTTTCATCTCACTTGTCAAGCCATATCACGATATATTAACATATTGTATAATAAAAAACAGCAAAATAGGCTCATTACAAGGAGAATCGCATGGTTTTTGTCGTTCATGGCTATGACAGCTCGCCGCAGAAAAATTGGTTTATGTGGCTACAATCGCAACTTGCAAAGGCAGAGATTCCAACACAGATTCTAGCAATGCCCAATCCACAAACACCAAACCTAACAGACTGGATAGAGCATCTGCAACATTGCGCACCCTCGCTAGGCACGCATGATATTTTCGTTGCGCATTCGCTAGGCTGTATCGCCACATTGCAATTCTTGCAAGTTGCAAAATATGAAAAACTCGGAGGAATCGTGCTTGTCGCGGGATTTTTCGAGCCCGTTGCGGGGCTTGAAAATCTGCATTCTTTCACCACGCCCACACTTTGCTTTAAGACATTACGTGCAAAAATCCGCAACCGCACCGTGCTTGCCGCGCGCGATGATAGCATTGTTCCATTCGCGCTCACGCAAAATCTCGCACAGAATCTCGCGGCGGATTTGATGATTTATGAGAAAGGCAATCATTTTATGGATAGTGATGGTTTTGTGAGTTTACCTATTGTAGAATTTTTGGTGCGCGATTGTCTCGCCGAACAAGGGCGAGACAAAATTTAGCCGCTGCTAGTTTGCAAGACAACTAGCCATTGATGCTTTGAGCGCCAAGCAAGCCATTTTGTTGAGTGTTGTTGCTATATGCGTCCACAACCTTTTTGGCGTCCACTGGAGCCTGTTCTTTGTCTTGATTTTTGAGCTGCTCGAGCAGCAAATCAAGTGAGCTTTGCTGTTTCGCAATCGCCACGTTTTGTGTGTAGCTAAACGCGCTGTAACGCATTGTGCCATTTGCGTCATGTGTTTGTGCATAAAAGAGGCTTTGCATATGCGAAAACCACACAATGCCCGTTCCTTGCTCACCAAGCCCAAGCAGATTGTTAAGATTGGGTTTCCAATCCTGCAATGCGCTTTGATTAGAATTGTCAGCAGGGAGATGTGTAGAATCTGTAGAATCGCCTTGTTTTTTGCCCAAAATGCCTGCAATCATGTCATCTTTGAAAATGCGCAATCCCTCAAGCAACGAGCCAAGCCCTTCGCCCAAAGCCGTTTTTGCGAGGTCGCCAAAGACGGGGTCGCCCGTGATTTGGTTGCTTGCGCCAAGATTATCGAGATAGAGTCCAAGCGGTGAGCCCAAAAGTTCGCTACCATCGCCCTCAAAATTGAGCGCAAGCGGATTGCCATCTTGCAATTGCTGCATAATCTCTGGAGTGAGCGTATCCGCCCCGCCCGTAACACGTGTGTAAAGGCTGTGTGTCAATGTGATATTCGCTTCAATCTCAAACGTTTTGCCATTTTGGTCAGTAACCGAACCCTTGAACACGAAGCTATAACTATTGCTATACATCAATTCCTGCGTTGCTTGTCCGGTAACGTTATCATAACTTGCTGTATAGCTCGCTGTCGTGGTTTGTTGGAAGTTTGTCATTGGAATCAGATTGAAATCTTGAATCGTCAGCCCATTGCTTGCACTTTGCTGTTGTGGCTTCTCTGCTTTGGCAAGTTCTTCTGCTTCTTTTGCTTTTTTTGCAGCCTCTTCTGCTTCTTTGGTCGAGTCTTGCGGTTGGGCAATTTTTATCGAATCCAGCAATGACGTGCCGCTCTGTTTATTGCTATGAGTATCGCGCCACGCTTGGGCAATCTTGCTAAAGCTTTCGAGCGCTTTTTTAGCAAAATCTTGCTGGAATTTCTCCATCGCTGTGGGTTCGCTTTCTTTTGCGAGCTGCTCACGTAGCACCGCAATCGGGTCTTTTTTGCCCACAGCATTTTCGTCTGTGTTTTGCGCTTCTGTGTTTTGTTGACGAGCCGCTTCTTCAGGTTTTTGCCACGCATCTGCGAGTGTGCGCGGAGTAAAAGGTGAGTTGATAGAACCAATTTGCATAAGAACTCCTTTGTTGAATTATGAAATATGCTTATAGACCATATCGTCTTTTTGTGAGAATTTCTTGAATCTTACCTCGCACTTTTTCCAAGATCTTCTTGCTACTCGGGATTATAGCGCAAATCTGCTAGAATCGGCAAAACAACACAAGGGGTGAGAATGACACAGAATGAAATTATTGATTTTGTGGCACAGATTCTACACGAAGATATTGGAAGAGGCGATGTGTTCGCGCTTTTGGGGTTTAGCCAAAATGCCACAGCACATGTGCATGCAAAAGAAAACGGCATTTTTTCGGGCTGTATCTATGCAGACGCGCTCGCGAGCCTCTGTGACGTACACGTGCAATGGCACAAGCATGATTCACAATCCTTCGCAAAAGGCGAGATTCTCGCGAGTGTGCAAGGCAACGTGAGTCAGATTCTCCTCATTGAGCGCTGCTTTCTCAATCTCTTGCAACACAGCAGCGGAATCGCCACACTCACGCAACAATTTAAACTTGCTCTTGATGATGACAAGATTTTATTGCTCGACACACGCAAGACGCGCCCCTTGTTACGTGTTTTTGAGAAATACTCGGTGCGCAATGGCGGGGGTTGCAACCATCGTTTTGGGCTCGATGATTGCATGATGATAAAAGACACACACAGAGCACAACTTGGCAGCCTCAAAGACGCGATAGAACGTATTCGTACGCAATGTTGGACACTGTGTATCGAAGTTGAATCTGAAACCTTTGAGCAATTCTGCGAGGCAATCGATTGCGGCGCAGACATCGTGATGTGCGACAATATGGACATTGAACAGATTCGCCGTTGCGTTGCCTACCGCAACACGTATGCGCCCCATGTGCGAATCGAGGCAAGCGGCGGAATTGGGCTGCACAATATCGCAAATTATCGCAATCTTGGCATAGACGCGTTGAGTGTTGGGGCAATCATTCACCATGCGGTTTTCATCGATATGAGCATGAAAATGGAGCCATTTTGAGCACCGAATCGGGCTTTTTGCGCTACTTGCATGTGCAAATCGGCGATGATGCTGCGACACTCGGCGAGCTCGTTTGTGCATGCGATAGTTTTGTCGAGGGGAGTCATTTTCTGCGCGGCTGGTTGAGTCTTGCAGAGATTGCACACAAAGCCCTAAGTGTCAATGTCTCCGACATCTATGCTATGGGTGCGATTCCTTGCATTGCGCTTTTGTGTATCAGCATTCCACCGCAAACAAACGCGTGCGAGCTGCGCGAGCTCGCTACTGCCGTGCGCAACGCATGCACGCAATATGGAATCGCCCTTGTCGGTGGCGACACAATCGCTTCACCGCTGCTTGGCTTGCATTTTACGTTGTTTGGTCGCAAGGGTGATGTGTGCGAGATTCTCTGTGCCTCCGTGCCACAGCATGCGCCACGTGTGCATGCATTGATGCTACCACAGATTCGTTTGCAAAAAGACGAGACGCACAAAAATCGACACATGCAGCCGCGCTCCAAATCGTGGATTCTGCGCAAAGGTGTGATTCGCGGTGATGTGCTGTGTGTGAGTGGGAATCTTGGCAGCAGCCTGCGCACGCTCCGCTGGCTTTTGCGCAATGTCCCCTGCCCTCCTTGCAAGCGGCATGCACGATTCTATGCGCGGCGCGTGGGTTCAGAGATTTTGCCTTTTGTGAGTCGCATTGTGCATGCAGGACTCGATATTTCAGATGGACTCTCAACCGAGCTACACAGGCTCTCAAAACTCAATCATGTCGGCTTTTTAGCCATCAAAACAATGTGCAAAGAATCGATTCAAAGCGGCGAAGAATACGAAGCGCTCGTTGCAGTGCGCAAGAAGAATTTGCGCGCGCTGTTATGCAAGGCGCGTGCAAGGCGCGTACGTTTTATGCCCATTGCGATTGCCACACGCGGTGCATACAAAGGGCATGGCAAAACATGGCACTAGACTTGAAGCGAGGAAATCGCCTTGCGATAATCGTTTGCATGGAAAACATAACTTCCCGCAACAACGACATCAACGCCCGCATTTTTTATGGATTTTATATTTTCATGATGGATTCCGCCATCCATTTGAATCTTGCACGATGGATTACGTGTCTCAAGGATTCTTTTGAGTCTCTCGGCTTTGCGCAAGACAATGGGCAAAAGCTTCTGCCCTCCAAAGCCCGGCTCGACACTCATGAGCAAGACCATGTCGAGATCTTCGATGAGATATTCGAGGCTTTCGAGCGATGTTTGGGGGCAAAGCGCGATAGCAGGGGAGATTCCGGCTTTGCGCAGCTGCGCGATGACGCGGCGCGGGTGATTTTCGGTTTCGATATGAAACGAGATATAAAGCGGCGCAAACGGCACAAAATGCTCAACAAAAAAAGGAATGTTTTGAACCATTAGATGAATATCAAGAGGCAACGTGGTTTGCAAACCCTGCAACACGACCCAACCAAAGGAGAAATTGGGAACAAAATGCCCGTCCATAACATCGATATGCAACCAATCTGCGCCTGCATTTTGAATAGCATGCACTTCCTCTTGAAGCTTGCCAAAATTTGCGCTTAGAATACTCGGCGCAACGAGCATGCGAGAACTTGCGCAAGCTTTTTCATCGAGCATAACCCACCCTTTGTTTTTTTTGGAGAATCATAAGCCACATTCGCTTAAAACACCAAATCACAATGATATGGTGATTTTAGCAACAGAATCAAACAACAAAGTTTAAGCGATAAATCGTATCGGATATGTTAGAATCAATGACCTATCAGAAAGGCTTGATGAATACTATGCAAACAATCATTCAGACAATTCAGCAATGTGCGCCCCGCATTGCCAAACTCTTGCAACAAGGTGATGCGCGCAAAAGTGGCGAACACAACGCGAGCGGCGATGAGCAACTCGCGCTCGATGTGCGCGCTGATTGCCTTATTGCAGACGCACTCAAAGCGCTACCATGTGTGCGTATGATTGCGTCCGAAGAACGAGAGAATCCCGAAAATGCAAACGCAAGCGCGCGCTATTGTGTCGCGTATGACCCACTCGATGGCTCATCTGTTGTCGCATGCGATTTTGCTGTGGGGTCCATTTTTGGAATCTACGACACCGAGTTTCGTGCCGATAGGCTCGTTGCTGCCGCGTATATCCTCTATGGATTCGCGCTTGAGCTTGTCGTTGCGACAGATTCTGTCGTAGAACATTTCCGCTACCAAAACGATTCCTTTGTCTCTCTTGGACAGCTACAACTTGCAAAAAAAGGCAAAATCAACGCGCCCGGCGGCACACAAAAAGAATGGAGCAGCGCACATGCAAACTTTGTCGCAAAACTCTTTGCACAAGGCTACCGCTTGCGCTATTCAGGAGCAATGGTTGCCGACTTACACCAAATCCTCATCAAAGGTGGCGGAATCTTTAGCTACCCCAAAAGCGATAAAGCGCCGCATGGCAAGCTGCGGTTACTCTTTGAACTTTTACCCTTTGCATTCATCTATGAAAAAGCAGGCGGTGCAGCGATAGATGGCAAGGTGCGGCTGCTCGATTTGCCCATTGCGCACACGCATGCAACAAGTGCGGCATATCTTGGCAGCATCGAAGAAATTGCGCTCGCGCGGCAGATTCTAGGAGGCGACAATGCATGACGAAGAGCTCCCAGAGATTTTGCAAGAGCAATGCAACCGTCTCATTGCATGCCAAGATGAACACGCATTGCCATCATGTTTTGAATGTCCAGAAGTTTTGGAATGCACATTGCGCAACAGCTATATCGATGCAGTGTATACAAGCATGAGTCAAGGAAGCAATACGGATTTTGATTTTTAGGAGCAAACAAATCATGAAACGAATCATCACATCGCCCATTTATTATGTCAATGACCGCCCACATATTGGGCATGCCTACACCACAATGATTACCGATTCTCTCGTGCGCTATTTTCGACTCATCGGTGATGATGTCTTTTTTCTGACAGGCACAGACGAACATGGACAAAAGATTGAACGTAGCGCACAAGCAAAAAACAAGAGCTCGAAGGAATATGCAGATGAGGTGAGCGCGTATTTCAAAAATTTATGGGATTATTTTCAAATTAGCTACAATCGATTCATTCGCACGACAGATGATGACCACAAACGTGGCGTGCAACACGCATTTCTCAAAATGTATCACAAGGGCGATATTTACAAGGGCGAGTATGAGGGCAATTACTGCGTGAGCTGTGAGACCTTCGTTACGTCTTTTGCGCTTGGAGACGACACACATTGTCCGGAATGCGGGCGAGACACAACGCTCATTAAAGAAGAGAGCTATTTTTTTGCGTTGAGCAAATATGCGCCACGGTTGCTTGAATGGTATGCAAACAATCCTGATTGTATCCTGCCGCGCACCAAAAAAAATGAGGTGATTCATTTTGTGCAAAATGACTTGCAAGACCTCTCGATTACACGTACAAGCTTTAGCTGGGGAATCCCACTCCCGAGCGAACTCAATGAACCTAAGCATGTCATGTATGTTTGGCTTGATGCGCTACTCAACTACATCACTGCGCTTGGATATGGCAACGACTCATCAAAAATGGATTATTGGCAGCATCAATACCATATCATTGGCAAGGACATTTTGCGATTCCATGCTGTCTATTGGCCTGCCTTTTTGATGAGCCTTGAGCTGCCGCTGCCCTCACATATTGCCGTACATGGTTGGTGGACTCGCAATGGCGTGAAAATGAGCAAGAGTATCGGCAATGTCATCGACCCGAAGATTGTCAGCGATGCGTATGGTGCAGAAACATTTCGGTATTTCATGTTGCGCGAAGTGCCCTTTGGGCAAGACGGCGATTTCAGCCAACGCGCGCTCATGGACAGAATCAATTCCGATTTGAGCAACACACTCGGCAATCTCCTAAGCCGCACAGCAAGCATGGCGCAAAAATTTTTTGGTGGCTCGATTCAGGCAGAATCGGCACAGATTCGGGCATTGTTTGCAACAGAAATGGACGAAATCGAAAGCATTTTAGCCTCTTTGCCAGAGTTTGCACAACAAGTCGCATTGCATCGCTACCTCGAGGAATTATGGCGCATTTTTATGCTTTCTAATGCCATGATTACGCAACATGAGCCATGGAAAATGCTCAAAGAGGGCAAAAATGAGCAGGTTCAAGCACTGCTTGTTGTGATTGCAAATGCGTTGCTCAAAGGCTTGGTGATGCTCTACCCTATCATGCCCCAAAGCGCTCAAAAGGCATTGGCTGTTGTGGGTTTTGAATGCAGCCCGGCGCTTTTTTTGCGTATAATAGAACGTAAAGAATGGCTCGAATCTTTCACGCTCAACGTGTGTGAGCCGTTGTTTTTGCGCATCACAGAAGCACTGATGCCAGAATCGAGCTCATCAGCTGCACTGCTTGAGCCCACGCATGCCACAAAACCAATAGCGCAGGACAAAGAACAACAAAAACACCAACAAATCGGTGTGGAAACATTCGCTCAAAGCCAGATTCGTGTCGGCACGATTCAACATGCCGAAAAAATCGAAAAAAGCGAAAAACTCTTACGCCTTTTGGTCGATGTGGGCGAAGAAAAGCCACGACAGATTGTCGCAGGAATCGGCAAAAGCTATGTGGCAGAATCCCTACTCGGACAACAGGTTTGCGTACTCTGCAATCTCAAGCCCACAAAACTTATGGGAGTGATGAGTGAAGGCATGATTCTCGCTGCAAAAGATTCGCATGGGCTCAAACTCATCGCGCCTGTGGCACATATTGCAGCGGGGTCAGTAGTCGGCTAGGTAGGTTATGAAAAAATGGTGATTTCACAAGTCATAGGCATTACGGGTGCGCGACTCATCGGCAAGCCGCGTATTCGTGCTGTCGAGGGACTCTGCTTTGTTGGCAATAAAACACGACGTGGTGATTTGTTTATAGCAAGGCAGCACAAAGACATCAAACAAGCACTGAAAAAAGGTGCATTTGGAATCCTATTTGAAGGCGACTTCACACCAATCGATGATGAGATTGCATGGCTTCAGACAAACAATCTCGAGCGCGCATGTGGTGCACTAGGGCGCTATCTTGTTGTGGACTATGCTTTGCGTTGTATTGCGCTTGCGCCGCTTGCGCTCGACATTGCACAGCTCTTTTTTCCTGCCCAAAATGCCATTTTTGCCAAAAACAATAAAACGCAATTCCTTGAGCAGCTCGCCCAGAGATTCTGCCTCGATAGAGAAGAAGACGATGGGATTTTCGCACCCGCAATCAGCAACACAAACCTGCATAGAAATCAAGGCGATTCTTTACCCTATATCTTCGCTCCACCTGAATTTTTTGCCGACATCGACATGGAACAAAACCATGTAGACCCCCCACTTGAGCCTCCGATTCATCTACTTTCTTCATCGCTGTTTTCAATGCGCGTGCAATACAACGAACAAATCTATACGCTACCTTTGCCTGTTCTTTTTTTTGAAACACTCAAACATCTCCTCACAATCGCACAATCGCTTGGTATTCCTATCGAACTCTCGCACATGCTCGCACCCGAAAGCCTGCAATTCTTTGGTTTTAATGCTCAAGGCTTTTTGACTGAACACAAAAACACCACAAAGACATTGCTGATTCTCCAAAAATTCCTCTATTTTGAACCCTTTATGCAATATTTTGAACACAACACACCGTGGGCGCGCAAGCTCTATCTACTCTCACATCAACTCGGGCAATCTCTCAAGCCAGCTCATGTCTTTACGAACACGAAAAATGCGATGACACATATTAAACAAAGTAATGCACATTACATTATCCTTTGTTGCAGTGAATCGGAGACAAAAACAATTCTCTCCGCTTTTGAACAACCACAAATCCAAAAAAGTCTATTTGATTCCAATCTATAAAACAAAGAATTGGATATAATATCACATTCGATTCTAAAGGAGAAACACCATGGTCTATATTGTCGAAGATGAAGCATCGATTTTGGAGCTTATCCTCTATGCTCTCAACACACAAAATATCCAAGCGAAGGGATTCCAACAGCCATCAGACTTCTGGAAAGCAATGCGCGATGAAGTGCCCAAAGCGATTGTTCTTGACATCATGCTACCCCAAGAAGATGGACTAAGTATTTTGCGTAGAATCCGCGATGACGCAGGAACAAGAACAATTCCTGTCATGATGCTCACCGCGCTCGGGAGCGAATTTGAAAAAGTCAAAGGGCTTGATTGCGGTGCTGATGATTATCTTGCCAAACCCTTTGGTATCATGGAAATGCTTGCTCGTGTTCGTGTGATGTTGCGCCGCACAGATTCAAAATTCAACAGCGATGTAATTACGATTGATGAAGTTACGATTTGCTATTCCAAACGCACTGTGACACACAATGGCAATCCTATTGCACTCACAGCCAAAGAGTTTGATATTCTCTATCTACTCATGGCAAGTCCCGAGCGAGTCTTTAGCCGCGAAGAGCTTTTGAGTCATATTTGGGGCTATGCGTATCGACAGGGCGAGAGTCGCACGGTTGATATTCACCTTAACACCTTGAGACAAAAACTTGGAGAATGGGGTAAACGCATTAAAACGATTCGTGGAATCGGTTATAAGTTGCTCGAAAATCCCCTACCCAGCTTTCCGCAAATATGAAAAAAAAGATTTTCTATTTTGTTCTTTTTGCATTGCTTATTTTGCAATTGGGAGGGCTCATTTTTTTTATCAAAATTCTCGATGTTTTTTTTGCAAACGAAACGATTGCAGAAATGCGTTATGAGACCAAGATCCTCTCCCGATACATCGATGAACTTATGGAAAATCCATACCCCAAAACAGGCTTTTTAGAAAGCAAGGACAATAAGCCACCAGTTTTGCTTCCACCCAACGAATACCGCATTACGATTATCAACATGTCAGGCAAAGCAATTTATGATAACGTGGTTGATATTCACAAAGAATCGGGGGATTATTCACGGCACATCGAGTTCTTGCAAGCAATCCAAAACAAAGAGGGCGTCTCACGTCCCTTTTCTGACCTACTCAAGCGCAAAAATCTCTACTATGCCATGCTAACACAACGTGATAATGGCGAACAAGTCGTTTTGCGCATGAGTGCATCACAAAGCAGCATTCTGCAAGTTCTTTTTTCGCTTTCTGCCTATCTTGCACTCGCGATATGCTTTTTTGTATTCATCTCATTCCTTATCGCTCATTTTATCGCACACGCCATTGTTAAGCCACTTCAAAATATCAATATTCACCATTTAAGCAAATCATTTGTGTATCCAGAATTTGATACATTTCTACACAAAATCAATACGCAAAATCGCGTCATTCGTAGTGCGATTAAACGTATTCGCCAAAAACAACAAGAACTCAACGTACTCATCTCCAATATGAGCGATGGCTTGCTGCTCCTCAAACCAACGGGCGAAATCATCACCTTTAACACCAGCGCAAACAACCTCATCGGCAAGCTCGACGAGGTAAGCAACATTGCCGAGATTGAATCGAGCGCAATTTCTATGGCGATTCGTGCTAATTGCGAAAACTTGCAATGGCTCGATAAGCAATTCAAAATTGGCGACAAAGATATTGAGATGATCCAATCGCCAATTTATATCAAAAAAAAGCTGCATGGCATGCTCATTCTTATGCGCGATGTGACTCAAAAAATTGCATTTGAAGAGCTCAAAAAAGAATTTATGGCAAACATCACACATGACCTCAAAACGCCTATTACATCGATTATGGTAACGAGTGAAATGCTTCATAATGGCTTGATTGACGCAAACGATTCGAGTCGGTTTGTGCAAAGCATTTTTGCCGAATCCAAACGTATGCTGACAATGGTGAATCGAATCCTCGAAATTTCGCGCTTCGATGAACAAAACTTGACAGAATACCCCAAAAAACCTATCGACCTTGACATCATCGCAGAACGTGTTGCTAGACGTATGGACCTCATCGCACAAACAAAGTCGATTTCTGTCAGTTTCTCTGGCGAAAGCGCGCAGATTTTTGGTGTCGAAGAAATGATTGAAAACATGCTCGAGAATCTTTGCGACAATGCGATTAAATATAGCAAAGAGAATACGGCGATTCGTATCTCTCTTGTGCATGAAAATAATCACATTGTGCTTCAAGTGCAAGACGAGGGAATCGGCATTTCAGAAGACGACCAACAACGTGTGTTTGAACGATTTTTTTGCGTGGATAAAAGTCGCAACAAAGCAACCAATGGGATTGGTTTGGGACTTTCTATCGTCAAAAATATCGCGCACTACCATGGCGCAACAGTCACTTTGCAAAGCGAGCTAGACGTTGGAACATGCTTCACTCTTCGCTTTCCAAAACAAAATGCAGACGAGTGATATGGGCAAAAAAGACAAGATTCACGCAAAGATTGATAGAATCAAGGCGCTCCTGCTATCGTTTTATGTCGCATATCACTTATAGCATGCGCAAACGCGCATACCATAATCTGCGCTCACATCACAGCCACTTTTTGAACTTAAAATACAATAGCGGGCATGCCACCGACACGAACATGATTCCAAGCGCGAGCGGATAGCCATATTCCCAATTCAGCTCGGGCATATTGGCAAAGTTCATGCCATAAATCGTTCCAACAAGCGTTGGAGGCATAAACGCAACCGTGATAACTGTGAAGAATCGAATCGTCTTGTTCTGCTCGAGATTGATTTGGTTGGAAAATAGATTCTGAATGTTTTCGATACTGCCCATATTTGCGTTGGTGAACTCAAGCAACGAGTTGATGTCTTTGAGCGCAATTCCAAGCTCGCGGCGCAAATCATCATCACCTTGATTGCTTTTCATAAGCGCTGTGAGCGAACGTCTCTTGTCAAAAAGGCTATCGCGAATGCGCATATGAAAATCCTGCAACATCGCGATTTGGTCGAGCACTTCGTCATTATTATATGCGCTACCAAACACCACAGCGCGCAAATCGCGCGTATCTTTTGCCGCTTTTTCGAGCATGTCGGCATCTTGCTCAATGCGGTATTCAAAGATTTTGCCCAAGACATCAAAGCCATCAAGAAAGGTTTTGGGGCTCGTGAGCACGCGGCGCTGAATCTCATCGAACGTGCGAAACTCACGATAGCGCACGGTGAATAGCAACTTTTTATAGAGCAAAAAACTCACGGTTTCGTTGTTGATAGAATGATACATCTCCCAACCAATGCGCGTTTTACTCGTGAGAAAATAGGTATTAATCGTGATTCTTTCTCTATCTTCCCAATAGCGCGAACTCTCCTCGATTTCCTCACGTTCCTCATCGTTTGGAATGTCAAGCCCGCTGAAGCATTCCTCAAGCCGCGTAATCTCCTCCGCACTCGGGCGCAACACATCAATCCAAAGCACGGTGTATTGCGCTTCTTTCAAAAGATTCTCATCAAAGGGTTGGCGAGAAATCATATTATCCTGTCGCAAGAACACATTAATCATTGTCCGCTCCTTTTGTTTGGGATTGTAACCATGCATAGCAGTCCGCAAGCGCTTTTTGTGGATTTTGTGCTTCATAAATCGGGCGCCCCATGACGATGAAATCGCTTTGCGCGTTGAGCGCATCTTGCAGGCTACCCACGCGCTTTTGGTCGTTTGCAAGTGTTGCAAAAGGGCGAATGCCCGGCGTGAGCGTCAGCAAGCCTGTTTGCGCCTTAATCGCACGCGATTCATGCACAGAGCATACCATGCCATCGATACCACACGTACTCGCAAGATGCGCCATGTGTTGCGCACGTTCACACAAATTGCCAGCGCCATAGATTTCGCCAAAACCGCGCTCATCGAAACTCGTGAGCACAGAAACAGCAAAAACCAAAGGGGGCTTAGGAAGCGCGCCAAGCTGCTCTGCCACAGCGCGCATTGCCTCTGTACCGCTGCTTGCATGGATTGTGAACATATCGATTCCAATCTCGGCAATCGCCTTAGTTGTTTCAAGCATTGTGTTTGGAATATCATAGAGTTTGAGGTCGAGAAACAACCGAGCGCTTGGGTGTGCAGCGCGCACAGATTCGACAAAGCCGCGTCCACCGCGTACAAAGCTGCTTAGCCCAATCTTGAGCCAAAGCCCAGAAAAGCCACAAAGTTGTGCAACAAGCGCAAGATTCTGCTTTTCGCTAGGCAAATCGAGCGCGACACAAAACTGCATTTCATGTCTCCTTTTTTGGTTGCGCTAAATCAGATTCTTGAGCCGCTTTGAGCAGAGTAGAATCGCGCCCAAATGCGTCCAAAACGCCATTGACAAAACGTGGCGCATTCTCATCTCCAAATTTTTTTGCAAGCCCAATGGCTTCGTCAATCACTACGGCTCTATCGGTTTCTGTCGCCATCAGCTCAAACACACCAAGCCGTAAAATTGCCTTTTCCATATCGCCAAGCCGCTCAAAATTCCAATCTTTGAGCAAGCCCTTGATAATCACATCAATCTGTGGCAACCGCGCGAGAGTGCCTTCAAACAAAAAAAGAGCAAAGTCTTTTTGCCGATTGCGCACATGCTTTTCTTCGAGCAATTCAGCGGCAAAATGACCGATATTTGTATTGCCACAATGATAAGCGTAGAGCATACCGACAATGACTTCGCGGGCTTGCGAACGTGTTGCCATTTAGACCTCCAATTGACGATACAAATCAATCAGTTCAATCACTGAACACATTGCCTCAAAACCCTTGTTACCCGCCTTTGTGCCGGCGCGCTCAATGGCTTGCTCGATTGTGTCTGTTGTGAGCACACCAAAGCTCACGGCAGCGCCGTATTTGAGCGCTGTATTTGCAATGCCCTTTGTCGCCTCGGCGCTGACAAAGTCAAAATGTGGTGTCGCGCCGCGAATGACAGCGCCAAGACAACAAACGCCCATGTAGCTATCTTTGCCAAGCAACCGCGAGAGAACAAACGGAATCTCGAACGCTCCGGGCGCAAGAATGATGTCGAGATTCTCTTCAGTCCCTCCATGCCGCAAAAATGCGTCTTTTGCGCCCTCAACGAGCCTATCAACAATGAAATGATTAAATCGGCTCGCGATAATCGCGATTTTCTCGTTGCCATTGAGCGTTAAAGCACCTTGTATTGTTTGCATATTAATCCTTCAATTCTGAAATTGCCATCACCTGTTTGAATGTTGCGCGCAGCTGCTCGGGCGTGAGCATATTCGCGCCATCGCTTAGCGCGTCTTTGGGCGAAATATGCGTTTCGGCAAAGAGTCCATCGATTCCAACAGCACTCGCAGCGCGAGCAAGATAGGGTGCAAAGCGGCTTTCGCCACCGCTTTTGCCCCCCGCAGCTCCGGGCATTTGCACAGAATGTGTCGCATCAAAAATCACAGGCGCGTAGTTGCGCATCATCACAAGCGAGCGCATATCAACAACAAGATTGCCATAGCCAAAGCTATTGCCACGTTCTGTCAGCCAGATTTTGTGCTGCTTGCATTGCGCATAGTTCGCCTCAAGCGCGCCTTCATCACGTGTTTTGAGTGCTTTGAGCGCGCTATAACGCATATCTGATGGATTCATGAATTGCCCTTTTTTGATATTCACAATCGCCTTTGTCTTGGCACATGCAACAATCAAATCTGTCTGCCGACACAAAAAAGCAGGAACCTGCAACACATCAGCAACCTCGCTCGCAGGCGCTGCCTGTGCGCTCTCGTGAATGTCTGTGAGAATCTGATAGCCAAACTCACGTTTGATGTTATCAAGCATTGCCAAACCCTCTTGAAGCCCCGGTCCACGATAACTCTCAAGGCTCGTGCGATTTGCTTTGTCAAAGCTTGATTTGAAATAAAAATCGATGTCTTTGCGTGCGGCAAACTCGCCGAGCGCGTGCGCAGTAGCGCGCAGATTGTCCATGGATTCGATGACACAAGGACCAGCGATAAGAATCATAAGCGCCCCCTATTGATGATTGAGCGGCAAAAATGCCTGATTGTCCAAATCATACGCAAAAATTTCACCGCTTTGGATAATATAATACCAACCTTGCAATTTCAAGCTCCCATTTTCAATGCGTTCGCGCACATTTGGATAGGTGAGCAAATTATTCAGCTGCTGCTTGACATTGAGCTGCTCGGTCATCCACAGCTTCATCGCCTCATTTTTAGGATTAATGGTGAGAATCTGCTCCTTAACAGGAGCAAGCAGCTCGAGCCAATGCGCAACATTGGGCGTATGACGCAATTTTTCAGGAGGAAGATACAAAGACGCGCAACCACCGCAATGCGAATGCCCGCAAACAACGATATTCTCAACCTCGAGAATCTCGAGGGCATATTCAATCGCTGAAACTGTTGCAAGAAACTCATGGCTATCTCCACGATAGGGCGGAATCACATTCGCAATATTGCGCACCACGAAGAGCTCGCCTGGGATTGTGTCGGTAATGAGATGCGGCACAACGCGTGAATCGGAGCAGCCGACAAACAGGGTATGGGGCTGCTGCCCCTCTTTGCTAAGATTCGCAAATAACTCCTTATGTTGCTCAAAAATCTGTTCTTTAAATCGCATTGCCCCAAGCGATAGATTTTTGAGCATTAGGGCGTTCCCTGTGTTGGAGTGGCTGGGATTCCAAGCGTTTTTTGGAAATTTTCATCAAAACTATCGCGCGTTTTGTTTGCAGCAAAGAAATAGAGGTCGATTCGCCGATTTGCCATGCGCCCTTCGGGCGTGCGGTTACTCGCAATCGGGTCGTATTCGCCATTGCCTCCGGCTGACAGAATCCGTGCAGGCACGCCATTGCGCGCGAGAGTTTGCGCCACATGCACACCTCTTGCAATCGACATCTCCCAATTGTCAGCATATTCACCCTTATCGAGCGGGTCGCCATCGCTATTGCCGATGACTTTCACGGAATATTCAAATCCAAATTTTTTCAATTCAACAGCAACGCGTTGCAAAAATGCTTGCCCATTGAGGCTCGTAATCTCCGACTTTCCGCGCTCAAACAGCAGCTCGTTTGCGATACGTACAATAAAGCCATCTTCAGCTTCTTCCATGCGCACAGCGGGTCCTTCAGATAGCTTTGTCATCTCGCTAAATTCGGTAATCATGCTCGCAAAGGTGTTGAGCGCTGTGGGGGAATCGACATTGTGGTCAATCGGTAACGCAATGATGGGCATTGGGGGCGAAACTTCGCTGTGCCGCCCAATTTCAAGCACACCCAACGCACCTTGAATTGAGCCAATCGCCGCGTCCACGCGCTGGGTTACGAATGTTGCCATCGACAAAAGCAGAATGAAGAATGTGAGCAGCAAACTCATCAAATCCCCAAAAGTTCCAAGCCAAAGAGGCACGCCAATGGGGCACTCGCAAGAGGGACATTTCGCCATGATTCTCACCTTTTTATTGGAATTATACCCTACTTTTTGCTATGATGAGCGCACATTTGCTAAGAAGGGAACTTTTGCACGATTTTATTCTGTCAATTATCGAGCTTGTGGGCGATTTGGGTTATTTGGGCTTGTTTCTTATGATGTTGCTTGAAAGCAGTTTTATCCCCTTTCCAAGCGAAATTGCGATGATTCCAGCAGGCTATCTTGCCTATCAGGGCGAGCTCAATTTTTTTGGCGCTGTTTGCAGTGGAATCGCGGGCAGCCTCGCAGGTGCGCTGCTCAACTATGCGCTTGCACGTAGTCTTGGGCGCGAGATTTTATTGCGCTATGGGCGCTTTGTCGGAATCGGCGAACACACATTGGAATCTATGGAAATTTTCTTCGCCCGCTATGGCGATATTTCGACATTTGCAGGGCGACTCATTCCCGTTGTGCGACAATACATCTCACTGCCCGCAGGGGCAGCGCGCATGCGGCTCACAAAGTTCGCCTTTTTCACTACGCTTGGCGCAGGAATCTGGATTGTCGCCCTCACGCTTTTGGGCTACTATCTCGGCGCGATTCTAAGTAACGACTTCGCGCTCGAGCAACTCATCGCGATTTTCATCGGAGATGACACAACGAGCGCACAAGCATTGCGGATTCGCGGATATATGTGGCAACTCATTGTGCTCTCTTTTGTGGTCGTATTCCTTAGTGTCGGGCTCTATGTAATCTATAAGCGTCAGACAAAGCACTAGCGATTCGCAAAACGCACTTGCGTAACCTCGTTGCCCTGAACAGTCAGCGCCACGCGGTCGCCCACGCGATATTGTCTGCCTTTTTGGGTGAACGTAATCTCGCCACCTGTATCGAGGCGCACGAGGAGCGATTGCCCATCTGATTGTGCCAATTGATTGCCCGCAGCAGCGCCCAAAACGCCGCCCGCAATCGTCATCGCTGTTTTGCCATGCCCTTTGCCAAATTGATTCCCTGCAACGCCGCCAATCACGCCGCCAGCAACGGTTCCAAGCCCCGTATCACTAAGAATCACATTCTCTGCATGAATGATTTGTCCATAGAGAACATTTGCGATTCTGCCTGTGGAAGCACCAGAATACACAGCAACGCCACCAGTGGCACAACCAAACACTGAAAAAGAGAGCGCAATGCCCAAGCCGATTGATAAGAATAATCCTCTCATCGATAAACTCCTTGTTTTATTCAAATTAACGCAAAGATTATACTGAATTTTGGACAATGATTTGTAAAATTTTCTCATTTCTTATATTCTTTGTCGCATAGCAGTTTTCTCTTTCGCCATTCTACCTTTCAGCTTATGTTTAGACTGATAATGCTAATATGATGACAATTTAGGAGGTCTCTATGGACAAAATTCTCAAGGTGCGCTTTGGCGTCAAATTATTGAGCATTGTACTCGCAACACTCATCGGAATCGTTACGATTATAAGCATTTATAGCTACCACAAATCAGCAAACGAAATCAGGTCAGCCTATTCTGGCTTGCAACAGCTCGCATTGGCAGCCTCATTTAATACAATCACCATCACAGTCGACATCGAAGCCTTACATCATCTTGAATATCTCGCAGCAGCATTACAACGCATTGGTAATGGCGACAGAAACCCAAACAAGCAACGTGAAATCTTGGCTGATGTCTCGGCACTCATCAAATACCCATGCGCGTATGTGATATGGGAAACAGGGAACTATGTGAGTGTGGATTATGAAGAAACAACAAAACCGCTTATAGAAGGTTGGAACGATTTTGGTGCCGACTTGCGCACACGTCCTTATTATCTCGAAACCAAAAACACACGCAAACCTTACTTGACACCACTCTATGTGAGCCAATCATCTGGGACAAAAGGCAGAGCCCTCGTCACTCTCACCTATCCTATGATTGACAAAAATAACAATTATATTGGCTTAGTGGCGTTTGATATGTATGTCGATGAGTTTCAAAGTCGATTCAATCGCTTCAAGCGCCCCGAATTACCGAGTCTCTCGGTGTTTATCCTCGATGCGAGTGGACATTTTGTCTCACATGAAAACGACCAACTCATGGGAAAACAGGATTCAGACATTGGCAAATTGCTATCAGACAACATCAAACAAGCGCCCGAAGGAATGATTCATTATGTCTTTGGAGGGATTTCAAAAATTGGATTCTACAAGCAAATGCCATCGGGTTGGACTATCGTCTCGACCGCGAGAGAATCGGACTATATTAACGCGATTGACAAAATCTTTTTCGAGACAATCATTATGGCTGTCGTGATGATTGTCATTGCAATGATTGTGCTCTATGTGTTTATTCGATTCCTTATCTCGCCAATGGATAAAATCAAAAATCTGCTGTTGAAATTCTTTGCATATCTCAATCATGAAACACAGACACCGCCAAAGCAGCTGCATCTCAAATTCCAAGATGAATTTGCCATTATGGCTGAAGCAATTAACAACAATATTATGCGTACCGAGAAGATACTCGAACAAGACAGCCAAGCCATTACCCAAAGTGCACAGACAGCAAAAGAGATTGAAAAAGGGAATCTCACTGCTCGCATTACAGCTAAGCCTGCAAATCCCAAGT